>JALXCE010000048.1 GCA_026991055.1 Caldifarciminota bacterium
TTCTTCCTCTGGCACAGGCGCGAAATGAGACAACTTCATCCAGAAGTTTCCGCGTCCCTGTGTCAGAGACCTCAAAGTTGTTGAATAACCAAAAATTTTCCTCAGGGCGACCCTTGCAACCACTTTTTGCAGGACGTCACCCAGAGCTTCCATTTTTACGAGCTCACCACCCCTGGAACCCAGGTCAGCGACGACATTCCCCACAAATTCCTGCGGGAGAATAATCTCAAGGTCCACTACAGGCTCAAGCAAAATAGGCTTACCTTCACGTAAACCATCCTGCAGTGCCCGCAGGACCGCAAGCCTTGTTCCCAGGGGAGTGTACTCCTCGCCTAATAATACCTTTAATATTTTAATGCATACGTCCACAACTTTGTAGCCCATCAAAGGGCCGTAATACAATCCTTCTTCTACAGATGACCTCAAAACTTCCTGAATTTCAGCAGGAACACCTTCGGCAAGGATTTCAATCCTGTTGCCTTCACCCATCTTTCGAGGCGAAATCTCGATTTCAACACCACCCTTGTGACGCACTCCTCCAATTTCTTTATCAATAACCCTCTCAAGCCTCACAGGCTGGGTTATTGTTTCTCTAAATGCCACCTGAGGTTTACCGGTCCTCACATCAAGTCCAAATTCACGCTTCAGTCTATCAACGATTATATCAAGATGCAGCTCTCCCATTCCTGAAATCAAAAGCTGGCCTGTTTCTCTATCCCTTTCGATTCTAAATGTCGGGTCCTCTATAGACATTTCTTTCAGTGTACTTTCAAGCTTCTCCTCATCTTTAGCACTTCGTGGCTCAATGGAAAGTGAAATCACAGGCTCAGGGAAACTCATCCCTTCGAGCAAAATGGGATGTTCCGGGTCAGAAAGTGTGTCTCCAGTTTTCGCAGTCTTCAATCCCACGAGAGCCACTATCTCACCAGCCCTTGCAAAATTCACCGTCTCTTTCTTATTTGCGTGCATAAGATAAATTCGCGTGACCCTTCCAATCTCTCCACTATTATTGACGAGCACCTTCTTATTAACCCTGAGAGTTCCTGAATAGACCCTCGTCAAAAACAGTTTATTCGCGTGCTTATCAAGCTGAATCTTAAAAACCACGGCAGTAAATGGCTCATCAGGGTCTGGATGTCTCTCAAGCCTCTCTCCAGTGTTGGGATCGATCCCAACAACTGGTGGCATATCCAGCGGTGAAGGCAGGTAATAGACAATGGCATCAATCAGCGGCTGAATCCCTTTGTTTTTCAGCGAAGACCCCATCAAAACAGGAACAAACATCTGCTCAAGCGTACCCTTTCTTATGGCAGCCCTAAGCTTCTGGGGGTCTACACTTCCATTATTCTCGTAATCATCAAGGATAGACTCATCGATTCCAGAGAGCTGGAAAATCAACTCTTCGTAGGCCTCCGCAATTTCACCTTCAAGCTCTACCTTTTCTGTGCGGTATTTCTCACCGGTGGGATCAATCTCATCACTCCAGATGTATTTTTTGAGTTCCACAAGGTCGATTACACCGGTAAAAGAACTTTCAATCCCGACGGGCAATTCGAGCGGCAGAGTCTTAACCTTGAATCTTTCTTCAATCATTTTAATCGCGCGTCGAGGGTCTGCTCCCAGGCGGTCAAGCTTGTTGATATAGGCAATCCTTCTCACGTTGTATCTGTCAGCCTGATGCCAAACAGTTTCGGACTGGGGCTCAACTCCGGCAACGCCGTCAAAAATCACGATAAGTCCATCGAGGACACGCAAAGAACGCTCAACTTCTGCGGTAAAATCAACGTGACCGGGGGTGTCGATTATGTTAATTCGGTGCCCCTTCCAGTAAACTGTTGTGGCAGCGCTAACGATGGTGATCCCCCTCTCCTTTTCCTGAATCATCCAGTCTGTGGTGGCACTCCCCTCGTCAACTTCCCCTATTCGATGAACCCTTCCCGTGTAGTAAAGAATACGTTCTGTGGTTGTGGTTTTGCCCGCATCAATATGCGCGGCAAAACCAATATTTCGAATTTTTTCGAGGTCATATTCAATATGCGGTTTGGTGCCACCACTGCCCATAAACTATCACCACTTAAAGTGAGCAAACACCTTGTTGGCCTCAGCCATCTTATGGGTGTTTTCTCTAATCTTCATAGCGGCGCCAGTTCCTTTTGAAGCCTCAATAAGCTCGTTTGCGAGCCTCTCAAACATTCTCCTCTCTCCCCTGTTCCTCGCAGCTTTGATGATCCACTTAATAGCAAGGGAGAGCTGTCTTTTGGGTCTAACCTCGACAGGAACCTGGTAGGTTGCACCACCAACCCTGCGGGGCCTGACCTCCAGCTTCGGCTTCACGTTTTCAATGGCCTTCTCAAAAACCTCATAGCCGTTCTGGCCCGTCTTTTCCTCGATATACTCAAGTGCCTGATAGAATATCTTCTGGGCCAGAGACCTTTTACCATCCCACATAAGGT
>JALXCE010000049.1 GCA_026991055.1 Caldifarciminota bacterium
CTGGGGATACACCGATTATCAGGGCAATGTCGAATTTGACCTCGGATGGGAACCTCTTGGCTATACCTTAGATGTTCTCTCACCTCTTGGAATGGGAGGCATAAACAATTTCTTTATCTTTGAAGGCAAATCATACACCTTCGAAGTCCAGATTCCTGATGCAAATGTAACCCCCGCAGGCAACTACCTGGCCGATTCTTCCATATTCACAATAAGGAACTTCATTACGGGCAAACCTTACAGAATTTCAAGCGAGTACCTAAGGGACTCCATTGGCTACCACGGTGCCGGAAAAACACCTTACTACTATGCCGGCGGAAAAGTCCTGAAAACCCAGAATGGCAGCACCATACAGTTTTCCAACCCCTCACCTTTTTACTACAGAATTGTTAAAGCAGATGTAGCCCTGCAGCCAGAACTTAAGCTCAAAAGCACCACTAAAAAATTAAAGCCCGGGGATAGAGTTAATTTTGAGTTAACAATTTTCCCGAAAACACACTTTAGAAAGTTTCTGCTGGTGGTGAAAGGAGCTCTTGGTACCAAGGTCAAAGAGATCGATCCGGCGCACACAAAGGGTAAAGAATACACCTACAGCCTCCCCGTGGACTGGATTTATCCGGGAAGGTATGAAGTTTCGGTTGAGGGTATTGGAATAAGTGGAGATACGCTTGAGAGCAACAGTGTGAGCTTTGAGGTCGAGCCGGTTACAGAATACCGTGGACTTGTCTATCAGGACGAATGCACGAGCAAGCATCCATCAGGAAGCTACGTTTTCGGACCATTCACCATCAGGGATAGCCTGCCATTTATCTTTCTAAAAGTTACATCGGATGCTGTGGGAGCGGATATTGATATCTTCCTCTTCAGGGACAAAAACGGCAACGGTAAGCTGGATGGGATGAAGGAGCTTGTAAAGAAATCCACCACACCACTTGCAACTGAGCGAATATTCATCCCCTACCCGAAGCAAGGAACCTACTGGCTTTATGTTCAGGGCTGCACCATACCCGAACCACCTGCAAAATTCAAACTAATAACATCATTCAGGCTGGATAGTGAGGGGAATGTAAAATTTCCGTGAGAATACGATGTAGCCCCTCACCTTTATCCTCTCCCCGCAAGAAATTTATGCAGGGAGAGGAGATTTTTGTAAAAAACATGAGACAAACAATAGTCCTTCCATTAGCTTGCGAGCTGGCAAACTCATTTTTCATGAAGTTCATATTTCCCAAAACCATTTTGCTCACCACGATCGGAACTTGAGTCTCCAAAAACTGGTAAGGGCATCTCCCTCCCCTGCGCTGTGCGCGGGGGAGGGATTCAGGGAGGTGGCGTTCTTCTTGAAAAATTAAGAAAACCAGGGAGTTTCTTTAACTCAGGATATATTTTTGCAGGATAAAAAGGGGCGGCCGGGGCGAAGCCCCGGCCGCCCCAAAAATTCATCTGAAAAATTCAACAGCCTCCACAAAATCCAACCGCTTATTACTTCCCTTTTAATGCCTTCTCCCTTTCCTCGATTCCCTTAAGTATATCACCTACTAAATTTGATGGAACCGGTGCGTAGTGGGAGAATTCCATGGTAAAGAAGCCCCTGCCCCTTGTAATTGACCTGAGGTGCGTCGCATAGCTCAGCATATTGGCAAGCGGCACATTTGCCGTAATTGCCTTGGCAAGCGGTCTATCCTCAATGGAAATAATATCTCCGCGACGGGAATTCAAATCTCCAATCACGTCACCCATAAATTCCTCAGGTGTGACAACTTCAACCTTCATTATAGGCTCAAGGAGCACAGGACCGGCAATCTTCATTCCGTTAACAAAAGCCTTTCTCGCAGCAATCTTAAATGCCATCTCAGATGAGTCCACCTCGTGGTAAGAACCATCAAGGAGTGTTACCTTAACATCAGTCACAGGGAAGCCAGCCACAACACCCTCTTCCATAGCCTCTTTTAGGCCCTTTTCAATAGCAGGGACAAACTCTCTCGGAATCGAAGTTCCTTTAAGCTGAACATCCAGTTCAAAGCCCTTGCCCCTCTCCAGAGGCTCCATCTGAATAACCACGTGTCCGTACTGACCGTGTCCACCTGTTTGCTTGATGTGCTTGCCTTCCACTGTAACCTTCTTCGTGATAGTTTCCCTGTATGCAACCTGAGGCTCACCTGTGATTACCTCTGCATTGAATTCCCTTTTCATTCTGTCAACAATAATTTCAAGGTGAAGCTCACCCATCCCAGAAAGAAGGGTTTCACCTGTCACATCATCGTACTTTACACGCAGGGTCGGGTCTTCCTGCGTGAGTTTATTAATTGCCTTTGAAACCTTATCCCTGTCACCGCGGCTCTTTGGCTTGATGGCAAGGGAGATAACAGGCTCTGGGAGATCGATGGATTCAAGTAAAATCGGGGCATCTTCTGCAGCGAGAGTATCACCTGTGAATGCATTCTTAAGTCCCACAACTGCTCCAATATCGCCTGCTTTGAGCTCCTGTACCTCTTCCTTTTTATTTGCATGCATCTTAAGAAGTCGTCCAATCCTTTCCCTGCGGTTTTTGGTCACGTTCAAAACAGTCTCACCGCTCTTTAAAATGCCCGAGTAGACCCTGATGTAAACCAATTGCCCGATGTACGGGTCAGACATGAGCTTAAAAACAAGGGCTGTAAGTGGCTCATTTTCGTCTGCTTTGCGGGTAATTTCCTCACCTGTAACAGGGTCAAATCCCCTCACCGGCGGAATATCCACAGGTGATGGGAGAAAATCAACAATCGCATCAAGAAGGGGCTGAACCCCCTTGTTTTTGTATGCAGAGCCAGCGAGAACCGGCACAAGCTCTCCAGAGATGGTTGCTTTTCTTAAAGCCTTCTTTATCTCCTGCTCGGTGATTTCCTCACCTTCGAGGTACTTTTCCATAATGGTGTCGTCAATATCCGCAAGCTTCTCAATAAGCTCTTCTCTCATAACATGCGCTTCATCTTCTAACTCAGCGGGAATATCGTGATAAGAAAATTTTGCTCCGAGTGTATCGTCGTGCCAGATAATTGCGCGCATAGAAATGAGGTCAACCACTCCCTTAAATTCGTTTTCTTTTCCAATGGGAATCTGAATCGCAACGGGATTCGTGCCGAGCCTCTCCTCCATCATTCTGATAGCACGGAAGAAATCTGCTCCTACACGGTCCATTTTATTAATAAATGCAATCCTTGGAACACCATACTTGTTTGCCTGTCTCCAGACAGTTTCGGACTGTGGCTCCACTCCTGCAACTGCGTCAAAGATAACAACTGCCCCATCAAGCACCCTGAGTGACCTTTCTACCTCGATGGTAAAGTCAACGTGCCCCGGTGTGTCGATGATGTTAATGTTGTGGTCTCTCCAGTAGCAGGTGGTTGAAGCAGAGGTAATGGTGATACCGCGCTCGCGCTCCTGCTCCATCCAGTCCATTGTGGCGTTTCCTTCGTGTACCTCACCTATACGATGGGTTCTGCCTGTATAAAACAGAATTCTCTCTGTTGTGGTTGTTTTACCCGCATCTATGTGCGCAATTATACCTATGTTCCTTAATTTTTCTATACGTCTCACGACAATCACTCCTTATTTTCTAAAATCCAAGGGGGATACCCTTAAGAAAGGTCGGAGTATAATACCTGTTTCACTCCACCCTGTCAAGGGGCTAAAATAGCTTGTTTAAAAAATGCGAATTTCAGACTGGTTTTCTAAACGAAACCCCATAATCTAACAAATGAGATTGTAAAGATGTATCCTCTCACCATGATCCTTCCCCGCAAGTATTTATGCGGGAAAAGGATGTTTTTGGGTTTAATAGATACAGAAGGAATTGTAATTTTTGATAGCAGTTT
Source organism: Caldifarciminota bacterium (assembly GCA_026991055.1). Classification (GTDB taxonomy): domain Bacteria; phylum Hydrothermota; class Hydrothermia; order B15-G9; family WFZT01; genus WFZT01. Next base: position 3,855 of record JALXCE010000049.1, read on the forward strand.
AACAGGGCTGCCACACACTCTCTCCCAAGAAGTGTGAAAACCGCCCAAAATTACCTCTCCCGCTTTGCGGGAGAGAGTTAGGGAGATGGCCTTGCATAAAATCATCTTTTCATCCCGAGCACGATATAAAAGTGGGGGAAAAATTTAAAAAGCATCACCTTTAAAATCTCTCTTTCGTTCGATTTGGTGCATTTTCCCACTTGTTCTGTTAGCGGAGGACAAGAGAATAGTACCATTTCCCGTCAGGTAGAATGCTTAGCAGTACTTTCCCACCCACGCAATGAGTGAAGAAATGCGACATTATCTTAGAACAAGAACCCAAAATGGAATTTATCATCATACAGGGTTAAAATAAAAACATGGAGAACAGAATCTTTGACACCTTGTTAGGAATATTATCTTTCGGGATTAAAGGGCTTACTAAATGGTTGTGGAAAAAAGAATATTCCAAAAGGGGACGAAAAGGAGCAACTGTTATACCCCGTGTGTACTTGAGCATTTTTGTTGTATTTGTTACTTCTATTGTCCTATGCGTTTTGATTTTTTTACTAAATGTAAAACTATCTCCAAGGTCACTGATGTACTTTTTTATTGTTGTTGCTATTTGGTTCTCCACAATATGGTATCAAACTCAAAAAATGCTGGAATCTCCTCTCTCATCGGGTAAAAAGATTAAGTCTATCGAAGATATCGAAACAGCACTTGGTTCTGGAGAAGAGGGAGTGCCTTTTAAATTTGGATGGTTGAATAAAAAAGATGTTCAACAAAGTGTTAGAAGGGATGAAGTTGATGAACTTAAGAAACTTTTCAAAAAGCATAGAGCAATTTTACTTGAAGGGCCTCCTGCATCGGGTAAAACTGTTATTGCCAAGCAATTCGGATTGGAAATGGCAAAAAAGGGGTATTTTGTCTATTACGCGAACCTTACTGTGAGGAGAGGACTTGGTAAAAATGCTAAAGGTGAAAATGTAACACCAGAAACACTTCCAAACGAGCTAAAAGAAGAACTTTTGGGCAATCTTAATGTCGATATTTACATCATAATTGAGGATATTCATAACTATCTAAGTAAATATGATGCAATGAACTGGGCAGCTGACAGTAAGAACAAAATTAAGCTGCTGCTGGTTTCAAGGCCAATAAGAGAACACGTTTTTACAGGAGAAAGACAACTTAAATCGAAAAAAACCGAGCAGTTTTCATGGGCTCATAAATTTGAAATCAAAGGGGATCAAGTGCTACCTCAAATTGTTGAGAGAGCACAAAAAATTGAAGGAATTCATTTTAATGATATTGAGAAAATTAAAAAATTCGTCAAAGGGAATTTATATCTTCTAATTTTCGCTATCAAGGCGTCAGAGGAAAATAGTAAACTGTTGGATGATATAGATAAAGCTGATATTAGGAAACAGGTTGTAGATTATATCTTGGGAGACGAGAAACCTTTTAAATCACTTCTTGGAAAGGCTTCTGAAAAATTTGGGAACAGACAGTTGAGTAACACACAAAAGAATGAATTTAAGGAAATCCTTAAATTCCTCTCCGTCATTTCCCAATATGAATTACCTGTAAGGGAAGAAACGCTGGCAAAATATTTAGGACTGAGGGTGGATGATGTGGAGAAATACATGGAACCTCTTGTAAACTACGGAGATATTGTGAAAATAAAGCGTCAAGATTTCATAAGTAATAGCTATATGGTTCCCCATTCAAAACTTGCTGAATCAATGACAGATGTTTTAATAAATCCTGATACCTCTCTTTTGGATGAAAAGCTTGAAATTCTCAAGTTTTACTTAAAGTACGACGATTATCCGGGCACCTTAATCTACAGAGTTATGCATGGGGAAGATAAAGAACTTTCCAGACTTCTCCTGTCTTACTTAGATGAAAGTGATTTTGAAGATATTAAAAATAAAAACTTGGACCTCATAGAGATTTCCTCTATTTTGTGTATATTTAATTTAGATTTTCTTGTTAGCTTTTACATTATTCATAAAAAGATTTTAGCTGATGTTTTAAATAACCTCCGTGAAAAATTCATAAAATTTTTTGAAAATCAAATTCGTAACGTGTCTTACAACAGCCAAAATCCTGCAGATATCGGTATTTTCTTCTATAGATTAAGCATGGTTAATAGAACCCTCGCAAAGGACATTATTGATCAACTTGAAGAAGAAAGTGACTTGACCTCCATTTCACTCAAAAATTCTGACATAAGAGATATCGGTAAGTTCATTCAAGGAATTGCAATGGTAAATAAAGAATTGGCTAAGAAAATCATTAGTCAACATAAAAATGATATATCTACCTCCCTCAAAAATACTCACATCAAATATATTGGCTATTCCATCGTGGAAATTGCATGGGCAAATACAGAAGTTGCTGAGGAAATTATTCGTCACCATAAAGATAAATTGGGGAAAATACTAAGATCGATCTCGCATGAAGAATGGCTTGATTTTTGGTCGGTGGTTGGCCAATGGCACCCTGAGTTTTCTTTCAAAATTTTAACAGAATATTTTGATGATTTAACCCAAGACATTTTGGAAAGCGCTAAGCAGGATTTTCTTTCAAAACTTTGCCAACCGGAAAGTTCATTTTTTCTACTAGGTGGAGTGCAACAAAACCTTAAAAAATTCATAGACTTGCTCATCCAAAGGTATGGTATTAAATGTGAGTCTGACTCTTAATTGTCTTCACTTCACCTCCATCCAATACGGCATCATGTAAAGGTAGGGGGAGGTGAGGAGGTTCATGTATTCGTTTATGCCAATGCCAGATTTTGGCAGGCCCATTTTCTTCTGTGGATAAACAACAAGTTTGTAGTCTCCCTTTATCCTCGCAAGTTTCACGGCTTCCCTGATAGCATCGTCAAGACCACCAATTTTGTCCACAAGACCAATCTTCGAGGCACGCATGCCGCTCCATACCCTTCCACGACCAATTGCATTCACAGAATCCTTGCTAATACCACGAGTTTCCGAAACCCTCGAAATAAACTTATCATAACCGTGCTGAAGCTCACGTTTCAAGATGTCCATCTCCTTTGGAGATAGTTTCTTAAACGGGTTGTAAGCTGCGGCAAGGGGATCAGAGGCAAGAATCTTCGTATTTATCCCAATCTTTTTCGCAAAATCCTTAAAAACAAGCTTGCCCCCAAGAATTCCTATCGAGCCTGTTATCGTCGTATTGTCCGCATAGATTTTCGTTCCAGGCGAGGAAATATAATAACCACCTGACGCTGCCAGCCACCCCATTGAAACCACAAGAGGCTTCTCTTTCTTCAGCTTCATCAATTCCTGCCACATTGCTTCAGAGGCAATGGCATCCCCACCACCTGAATTGATTCTAAAAACCACTGCTTTTATATTTTTGTCCTCCCGTAATCTCCTGATGATTTTCACCATACTTTCAGAGCCGATGGTGCTTCCTAAAATTCCATTTTTGGATTTCCCATTCACAATGGAGCCCTCTGCCGTTAGAACAGCAACTACCGGCCTCTCCCAGCCTTCATCAACAGTTTTCACCACTCTGTACTGCACAAACTTTTTGCCACCAATATCCGTTTCATGAACAATCTTGTCCACGAGGCCATATTTCAAAGCAAGGTCGGAATTGAAAAACCCGATCGAATCCACCAAAAACCTCACACTGTCCACACTCATGTTTCTTCCCTTCGCGACTTTATTCACAAACTCTTTCATAAAATCGTGCAAAAGCACCATCGTCTGAAGGCTATCGTATTTCGAAATATTTGAACGGGTGAGTGGCTCTATCGCACTCTTGTATTCTTTTATGTGGTAAAATTCTGCCTCGATGCCCAGTTTTTTCATTAATGGCAGAAAATAAACTTTTGTTGCCTGAAATCCCGGTATCATAACCTCACCCATGGTCTGGATGTAAACTTTTGTGCCCGCTGAGGCAAGGTAATAGGTGATGGGAGTGTAAACACTGGCAAAGAAATAAACCTTCTTACCCTTGAATTTCATCTTTTCAACAAGACTGCGGAGCTCTTCGGCCTGATTGTAAGTGAGCCTGGGGTTCCGGATTTTTATGAGCACTTCGCTCGTGCTTTTGTCATCTACAATTGCCCTGAACTTTCTCACTAAATCGTAAAAGGCGGGGCTGTAGCTCAGGAAACGATACTTTCTGATTTCAGGATATTTGCCGTCCAGCACAATCTCCACACGACGTTTTCTTTTTAAATTTATATGTGAAGAATAAGGCCGCGCAGAAAGAATGGCCGTGTAGCGTATATTTTTGCCCCGTGCCCTGTAGCCGAAGCCAAAATTCGATATGAATAGCCTCACTCCAACACCCAGCTCACCGTCTTTATTGGCATCAAAGGTGAAGCTCAAACCCCTTATTGGCTGGAAAATAAGACCACCTCCATAATTCTCGAGCGAATCCGTGTAATCCACACGGGAGTAAAGCCTGACAACACCCCTCA
>JALXCE010000050.1 GCA_026991055.1 Caldifarciminota bacterium
CATGAGAATCAGAAGTCTCTAATGTCTCTCTTTTTGCGAATCCACCTGCTGAAAAATTCAGTAAAAATCTCTTCCCCTTTCTCTGGAGCGTTATTTTTTGCATTCCTCGTGAGGTATGGGCCACTAAGCTGTAGCTTTCGAGCACTCCCTGATTCTCTTCAAGTCTTACATCCATTGATATATGTCCCATTCTTCCAAGATTCAACTTCACATGGGAAGTAATGGAACTATCGGTGGAGGTGAATTTCTCCACGCCCACCTTTTGATTCCCGATAAAAAATACATACTTGCCACTATCTGGCACTGTCAAAGCTGCGATTAAAGCAAAGACTACAGCGAGCATTTTTACAACCTCCTTTTAAATTCCTCAGATTTTTAAAAAGCCTGCTGTGCTATTAGATATTTTTACAATCATCTAAATAAATGTCAAGGGGGAGTGAAGACCTATTCAAAAATATTGTTCCCTTCACGGAGGGAAGGAGACGAAATTTCTTAGTTTCTCGACAAAGTTTTTGACTTTGCTGGTTTAAGCGAGAATAAGACTCCCTCCCTTCCCTTTGGGAAGGGAGGGTTGGGGTGGAATGGGTGGTATATTCGAAAGTTTGATCCCTTTACTGACTTGTTCCTTGCTGCTCGCGACGGGTTCAAGGAGCACGGCAGTTTAGATTTCAGTAAACCACCTTAAGGCCGATCTCCCGGAAGAAGAAATTTCCGAGATAGGCGCGAAATAATCGGTCGTTTTCCTCTTTTAACCCATTCATAGCCTGGTAGAAATATCGAATTGCAGTTTGTATGATTAAGGGGCATTGAGAACTCTTGCGATTACAATTCTAATAGCCATCACCTTTATCTGGGGCTCGACTTTTATAGTTGTAAAAGATGCGATTCAGCACATTCCACCCTTTCTGTTCGTATCGTTGAGATTTTTTATAGCCTCCTTGCTGCTCCTTCCCTTTCTGCCAGGTGTCAAGTACTCGTCTTTGAAAAAGAGCATTTTGGGAGGACTTCTGGTTGGAACAGCCCTTTTCGGCGGCTACATTTTTCAAACCCTGGGGTTAATTTATACAACGGCCACGAAGAGTGCTTTCATTACCTCTCTATCGGTTGTCCTTGTGCCTTTCGTTTCCCTGATTCTCTGGAGGAGTAAGCCAGGCATGAGAGAAGTTATTGCGCTTCTTCTCGCCCTCATCGGACTTTATCAATTAATACTTGGCCCCCATTTTCATTTCAACGGAGTGAATAAAGGAGATGTCCTGACTTTTTTCTGTGCTCTATCTTTTGCCATCCATATTTCTCTAACAGGTTTTTACACAAAATCGATAGACCTCACAACTTTCACATTTTCGCAGTTCTTGTACGTTGGGGTAGTATCTTTAATATTCTCAAAGCTATTTGGCGAGCCGGTTATGGGGCTTAGTGGGACCCCCTTACTGGCTCTGCTGTTCATAGGAGTTTTTGCGACGGCCTTCGCTTTCGTAGGGCAAACATGGGCACAGAGACATCTCAAGGATGTTCATGCAGCCCTGATCTTTTCCCTCGAGCCTGTATTTGCCACTATTTTTGCCGTAGCCTTTGGTGGGGAAACACTTACCTTTAGCCAGGTTCTTGGTGGGAGCTTGATAATTCTGGGGATTTTAATTTCGGAGATTTAATGGGCCCGCCAGGACTCGAACCTGGAACCCGCTGATTATGAGTCAGCTGCTCTGCCGATTGAGCTACGGGCCCTTTAAAAGGCTTAAATAATATATTACCCACCAGTTTTCTTGTCAAGTGAACGGCGAGCCCGTTCGAACATTTCTCAACGGGTAAATCCCTCACCCTGCGTAATTTCCTTGCGGAGAAAGGATTGAGGTGAGGGGTCACAACTGAAAATTTCAATCAAAAAATCTGTAAATCTCCCTCTCCCGCTCTTCGGGAGAGGGTTGGGGTGAGGGTATTCATCTGAAATTTTTATAGAATTTAAGCGGAAAGTCCTCTCCCTTGCCCATCCTCGCGCACAGCGCGGGAGAGAGAAGTATTTGTATTTGGAATTAAAAATTTATGCAGGTCTAAGATTCACCGAATATTTGCTATTTTGAAACCCAAGATAGTCAATCTTTCCTTCCTTCATAAATCGAAAAAACGTCTGGATGAGGTTATAATTGAGCTCCTATGAGAAAGTTAGCGTTAATCCTTGCCCTATTGGGCAGCATAAATGCAAAAACTATAAGGGCTGGTACCCTTCTCACGGGTATCTCGACGCTGGACATTATTACACACCAGGCCACTGAAGTGAAATCCGTAAGATTCAGGAAAACCCCCGAAATTATCACTGCTGTCTCTAAAGGAGAGGTGGACGTGGCAGTTATCCCGGTAGATATGGCAGCAAAACTCTATCAGGCAGGCGTTAAAATTAACATCATCGCAGTTGATATGTTCCAGAACCAGGCTATTCTCACCATGAAACCCGATGTAAAATCCATTTACGACCTCAAGGGGAAAACAGTAGCGGCACTCGTTGCATCGGGCACATTCAAGATGTTTAAAAGTTATATGAAACTCTCAGCAGGACTCGAGGCAGGAAAAGATTTTAAAGTTCTCAATGCAGCTCCCGGAGCTCTCCCGGACATTCTCAAAAGAGGCGATGCAGATGCTGTTGTGGCATGGGAGCCCCTTGTAAGTATTATGATAAATCAGGGAGCACGAGTGGTTTCGTCTTTTAAAGCCCTCTGGCAAAAATTGGGCTACAAAGGCTCTCCTGTTATGCTCGTCTGGATTACATCCCCAAAATTCAAAGACACCAAGGCAATTGAAAAATTTGTTGCCTTAAGAAAAACGGCTGCAAAATACTGGGCCAGCAACCCGGATTCCACCGTTGAGATTCTTAAGAAAATTTACAATTTCTCAACCCCTGTGGCTCGCTCAATTTATGGACGAACAGAAATTTATGACGGAGACACGGATGAAAGTATTATTGAAAACATTCGCAGGGTCTGGCAAATCTCATGGAAAGGCGGATATCTGAGAGAAAACCCGGTGAAGATACCCGATACAATCTTTTACCACTGATCGGATGGGTAACTTTAATCGGGCTTATAATCGCAGTCTGGATAATTGCATCATGGCTCTCTCGCGGTCTATTTCCATCCATCGGTGAGACGCTGAAGTATGCATTTTCAAGGCCGGCTAAACTCTACGTAAGCTCCACCCTGCGAACACTCACCAATTCGCTTCTTGGCTTCTTCATAGCTTTTATACTTTCTGTCATTTCTGTAATGCTTGCCTACCTCAATTCCTTTGCCGCGAGTTTTTTCGAGGCGGTAAATACCTTTATCCAAAGCGTGTCCGTCCTTGTCTGGTCAATCATCTCAATTATCATCTTCGGCGTTACAAGCCATTTTCCACCTGTAATTGTCACCATGTTTGCCGTGTATCCTGTGCTCCTCTCAAGCCTCATGGGGGCAGTTAGGGCACTGGACAGGAAACTCTTTGAAATCAGCAAAGTTCTTGGTGCTTCACGCGTTCAGCAGTTCATGTATGTGCTATTGCCCGGAAGCATTCCCTATATCGTAAGTGCGTCGCGTTCGGCCATTGGAATTGCCCTGAGAATCAGCGTGGTAGCAGAAGCCTTTGGAGCAGCAGGTGGAATAGGCTACCAGATTGTTTATAATTACGACATGGCTGAAGTTGCCGGCGTGCTTACGTGGTCGCTGATTCTCATACTTTTGATGATTGGGCTGGATTTTTTAATTCTCAAACCCTTTGAAAAATGGACTCTCAAATGGAAAGTGTGATTAAGGCTCTAAATATCATAAAATCCTACGGCTCCCTGCGGGTGCTTGGCGGAGTAGATTTCTTTCTCAATAACGGCGAAATTGCCGGGATCGTGGGGCCAAACGGCTGCGGCAAGACAACATTTTTAAAAATCCTCTCAGGAATTGAAAAATATGACTCAGGACGCCTTAAAGTGGCTGGAGAAGTGGCCCTCATTCCCCAAGACAATCTTCTTTTCCCCTGGTTTAACATAATGAGCAACATTGGACTCGGTTTGAAATTTAGAGGTGTCCCCGGGAAGGAGAGACAGTCTAAGGTTCTGGAAATTTCCCGTCTTCTCGGAATCGAGCAGTATCTGAAGCAGTATCCAATCCATATCAGTGGAGGCACTGCGAAAAAAGTGGCAATAGCCCGGGCACTTGTTCTAAATCCCGATGTTTTGCTACTCGATGAGCCTTTCGCAGGTCTTGATGTAACTTCCGTTGAAACCCTTATTGAGAGCCTGAAATCACTCAAAGGCAAGATTTCCATGGTTGTTGTTTCCCATCAAATTGACGAACTCGTTGAAATTGCTGATAGAATATATTTCTTCTCTCATAGACCTGCAAAGGTGACAAAAACCCTGGACACCCGGGAACTTTCACAGGTTGAGAGCAGGAGACTTGTTTCAGAATTCTTGAAAGGAGACAGAGCGTGGAACTAATCGTCGCTATCACAGGAGCAAGCGGAGCCATCCTTGGCGTAAAATTCCTTGAAAAGGCACGCGAGGCAGGAGTTAAAACCCATCTTGTAATCAGCAAATGGGGCATCGAAACGCTGAAGGCAGAATCGAGTTTGAGTCTTGATGATGCCAAACCCCTTGCCCACAGGTATTATTCAAACGACAACCTGCTTGCACCATTTTCCAGCGGTTCTTACAAATTTGACGGCATGGTCATTATTCCCTGTTCAATGAACACCCTTGCAATGATTGCCAATGGGGCAGGGGAGGACCTCATTACGAGAGCAGCGTCCGTTACCCTGAAAGAGGGTCGCAAATTGGTTCTCGTCGCCCGCGAAACCCCTTTGAGTTTGATTCATATTGAGAATATGGAACGCGTGGCGAGGGCAGGCGGTGTCATTCTTCCACCTGTCCTCACGTTTTACCACAATCCTAAAAATATTGATGACATGGTAAATTACGTTATTGGCAAGGTATTTGACCAGTTTGGCATAAAACACAATCTATTCCATAGATGGGGAGAATGATAAAATGGCTATTAAAGATTTAAGGCAGTATCTGGAGCTTTTGAAATCCGACAATTGCCTCAAAAAAGTTGGGGTTTCTGTGAATCCTGTTCTGGAAATCCCGGAAATCCTCAGGCGCGTGATGTACAGAAAAGGTCCGGCAGTGCTTTTTGAAAATATCGAGGGGCATCCCGGCTGGAAGGTTGCTGGGAATCTCTTCTGCTCCATTGAAATCCTAAAGAGGGCCTACGGAGTTGAAAGACTCGAGGAGATTGGAGAAAGGCTTATTAAGCCTGTTTTTGAGCCCCCATCCACAACTATGACAGGCAAGCTAAAGGCCCTCGGTGATGTGATCGGATTTGGCAAATTTACCCCTAAAAAGGTGCGAAAAGGTCCTGTGCTGGAGCGGGTTTTAGAGAATCCCAATCTCCTCGACATCCCTGCATTTAAAAGCTGGCCATTAGATGGTGGGCGGTATCTAACATACCCCCTGGTATTCACCTGGGACCCTGAGAGGAAAATCACAAATATCGGTGTTTACAGGGTGATGATTTTGGATGAAAAGAGGGGAGTGATTCACTGGCAGATTCATAAACGGGGCAGGATGGCATTTGACAAAACAAAGGAAATGGGGCAAAAGATGAAGGTTGCAATCGCAATCGGTGGAGACCCGGGACTTCTTCTAACAGGTGCATCTCCCATTCCGTATCCCATGGATAAGCTTCTATTTGCAGGATTTGTGAGGGGCGAAGGAATCGAGGTGATTGATATTGATGGAATGCTCTTGCCAGCTCATGCTGAAGCAATTCTCACGGGATTCGTTGATACTGGTGAACTCCACGAGGAAGGTCCTTTTGGAGACCATTTCGGCTATTATGACAAACCAGAGGAGAAGTATCCTGTTTTCCATCTTGAGAAAGTTTTCATGAGAAAGGACCCCATTTATTTTGGCTCGGTCGTGGGGCTTCCACCACTTGAGGATGCGGTGATTGGAAAGGCAATTGAGCGGATTTTCCTTCCCCTTGTAAAAATGATTTTCCCTGAAATTGTCCAAATTAACCTGCCGGAATATGGGATGTTTCAGGGCCTTGCCATTGTTTCGATAAAGAAAAGGTTTCCCGGCCATGCCAGGAAGGTGATGATGGGACTATGGGGAACAGGTCAATTCTCGCTCACAAAGGGAATTGTGGTTGTTGACCATGATGTAAATCCGCACTCACTCAATGATGTGATCTTTGCCGTCTCTGCAAATGTTGACCCGCAGAGGGATGTTGCAATAATTCCCAATACCCATGCCGACGTGCTCGACCCATCCACTCGGTATGCGGGGCTTGGCAGTAAGCTTGGAATAGATGCAACAAGAAAGTGGAAGGAGGAGACCGGTAAGGAGTGGCCCAAACTTGTAGAGCCAGACCCTGAAACGGTGAAGCTTGTTGATAAAAAATGGCGTGACCTGGGGCTTTAGATGGCCGAAATCAGGTGGGACCCCGGAAAGACTGCAAGGGGTGGGGTAAGGGCAATACTGAGGCTCCTTAGAATAGAGCACACGTTATTTTCATTACCATTTGCTTACATGGGTGGGTTACTTGTGGGGAGAATGACGTGGCGTGAATTTATCTGGATCACCCTTGCGGTTTTTGGACTCCGTTCAGCGGCAATGGCATACAACAATATTGCCGACCTTCCCATTGACAGGCTAAATCCCCGAAGCAAAATGAGACCCCTTGTCACAGGAGCTGTGAGCAAATCTACTGCATGGCTCATCGTGGCGCTGGGATCGGCTATTTACTTTCTTTCGGCATACATGCTCAATTTCTACAGCTTCATCATGAGTCCCATACCGTGGATTTTTGCCCTGACGTATCCACATGTCAAGAGATGGCATTCATTTCCCCATATTCACCTGGGATTTGTCCTTGCACTGGTGATTTTAGGTGGAAGCTTTGGTGTGATCGGCGATACGAGTCCCGACATTTTATACGTTTTTAAGCAGGTGCCCTGGTGTTTCATGCTTGCAATTGTCTTCTGGGTTGCAGGATTCGATATAATTTACAGCATCATGGATGTAGAATTTGACCGAAAGGCCGGGCTCGGCAGTGTCCCTGCAAAATATGGTGAGGACAGGGCTGTAATGATTGCCATTATTTTTCACGTTTTAATGGCAGTTTTAATGGTAGTGGGGGCATTTATACATAAACTGGGTCTAATTTCTTATCTTTCGATATTGGCAGCAAGTGCACTAACAATCTATGGTGATTTTGCAGTCAGGAAATCTTTTACAAATATAAAGATGGCATTCAACCTGAATCTCTGGGTGGGCCTGATCATTTCCCTTGGCGTAATCATTGACAAATTTTTGAAGAATTATAGGTAAGTTAAAGTGGTCGGATGGATTGTAAGAACGGATCGGGTTTGTAAGGAACGGCTTGTCGGACCTTAAACTAATTTCCCCAACTTGGGCTTGGCAAAGAAGATGAAATTTCAACGGATTTAAAAATCACTATCTCAACTCCGCTTGTCGGACCTTAAACTAATTTCCCCAACTTGGGCTTGGCAAAGAAGATGAAATTTCAACGGATTTAAAAATCACTATCTCAACTCCGCCATCCAATTCAACATAATATATCTTATGTTACGTTAGTAACATATCCGAATAAGGATGGCCGTAAAATCAATGAAAATAGACTGTCGCGGGTAAAAACAGGCGCGGGTATAAACAGGGCTTTGGGAGGATTTTTAATTCTAAAAGGTGGTTTTGTAGGCTTTGGCTGATTGGAGGTAGAAATATTCTGAAAAGAATATCTGGTGGTCACTTTTGGTCAAGATGTTACTGCCCCTCACGCAAAAAGAGGTCTCCTCTCCCCGCATAAATTCTTTACGGGGAGAGGATTGAGGTGAGGGGCTACATTTGAATAATCTTTCATTTGGATGGGCGGTAGGAGTATATGTTACAGGTGGATATGCTTATGTGGCAGATGAGAATGCTGGGCTTCAAATTTATGAGTTTTACGGTGTAGGAGTTGAAGAGAGCGGTGCAAAGGAAGATTTTAATCCCCTGAAAATTAAAGTGAATTCAATGAGCAGCTTTGATGTTTCATTTGAGGTAAAGCGTGGACAGTTGTCAAGAATTTTGTGTAAACCATCTTTTCACTCCTCCTCATAAACTTCTCTAAACATTCTGTGTAACTCAGATAATACACCCTTAAACCTCGGCTCCGGCTTACTCCACGCACCTTCTCCTAATCCCCGTAAAAACATCCACCACTTCGCTTCCAATATCTTCTTACTCTGAAAATATCCTCCACTGTTCCTCCTTATC
>JALXCE010000051.1 GCA_026991055.1 Caldifarciminota bacterium
TTTTCCCTGAATTAAGGAGTGGTAAACTATGAAAAAGCTTTTGATCATTTTACTATCTCTTGGCTTTGTTTATGCACAGACAGACCTCTCAAAACAATTAAAAGCGCTTGGAATCTCCGAGCAGCAGTTGCAAAAGCTCATGGAGCAGGCTTCTCGCGAGAAGAAAAATGAAAAAAAGGGCAATATCCAGAAGGCAACAGTACCAGCAGAGTCTCTGGCAATAAAACCTACACCTACCTATTCCAGTATAGAAAAATCGTTTATGAGAAATTTTTCTCTTGAACCCGACACGGTCATAAAACAGTTTGGCTACGATATTTTCAAGGCAGAGTCCACCGTATCATTTGATACCCTCAACTTTAACCTTCCTGTGGGCTCAAACTATGTCATAGGCCCGGGGGATGAAATTATCATAAACGTCTGGAGTGACGTATTTCAGCAAACTTTTGACCTCTACGTGGATAATTACGGCAAAATAGTTCTACCAAAAGCAGGTGCCACCTATGTCTGGGGAATGACCTTCAAAGAGGCCCAGAAACTCATCAAAGATAAGCTCAATAAACATTTCACAAACGTAAAATTTGATATCGCCCTCGGAAAAATTCACTCGGTTTCAGTCTTAGTTCTCGGTGAGGTCAACAAACCCGGAATTTACAGGGTCTATCCCATTTCATCTCCCATCCAGCTACTCTACCTCGCTGGCGGAATAAGGAAAACTGGGAGCTTGAGAAGGATTAAAATCATCAAAAAGGATGGCACGATAAAGTACATTGACCTCTACGATTTGCTCGTAAAAGGTAAATCCGTCCCTATTTTTAGCTTCGAGGATGGGGATATGGTCTTTATCCCTGTCATCGGAAAGGTGGCAGCAGTCATTGGTGCTGTCAAAAGACCTGGAATTTACGAAATTAAGAATGAGGCAACTGTGAGTGATTTAATAAATCTCGCAGGCGGTTTCCTCCCAACATCGTATAGATACCATTTACAGCTTCAGAGAGTGGTAAATGGGCGTGTGCTCATGGTAAAAGACGAGAATTTCTCGTCTCCCTCAGAGGCTCAAAAAGCTTTAGGAAAACTCAAATTCAAAAATGGCGACCTCGTGCTCGTGAGGCCGGTATCTCCCATTTTGAGAGGTTATGTAGCAGTTACCGGGAACGTGTTCAGGCCTGGAAGTTACCAGCTATCGGATTCAACAAGTATTCAAGACCTTATCAAAGTTGCCGGAGGACTAAAACCCGGGACTTACATGGAGAGGGCAGAAATTGTTCGCCACGCCGACTCACTTCAAAAAAGAATCATTTCATTTTCACTCAAGAACGTCCTCTACGGCAAAACGCAGGGACCAAAACTCGAAGAGTTTGATACACTTGTTATTCACTCACTCTCAGATGTGGTGCCGGTGGATAGTGTAACCGTTATTGGTGGAGTAGAGCGACCGGGTAAATACCAGTTTACGCTGGATATGACACTTGCAGACCTGCTCACCGTCTGTGGCGGGATTCACGCAGGAGCTGATCTTAAAAATATTGAAATACTCCGCGTGGAAAATGGTGAGTTTTCAAGGATAAATGTTGATCTTACAAAAGAGCGCCCCGAGGAAATTTCCCTTGCGCCCGGTGACCTGGTAAACATTCCTTCACCAGTCAAGGCAGAATCAAGCTTCGTGTACGTCGAGGGAGAAGTAAAGAGACCGGGCAGATACCCGATTATACCGGGAAAAGACAGGCTTATTGATCTCATTGAGCGTGCAGGCGGATTCACGTCAAATGCGAATCCCCAAGCCCTTGAGCTTTACAGAAAACATTTAAGTTCCATTGAGCTAAATGGCCTCACTCAAATGCTGGATATTGCATACACCGAGATACTTCGCGAGCAGAATGCCCTTGAAAGCATGAATGTCCCGAAGGCAAGAAAGGAGCTAAAAAGCGAACTTCTAAAAAGGCAGGAAAGATTTGTTCGCATGCTCATGAAAAACCTTGGTAAAGACACCATCGTGGTGCTCGATACCGCAAAGATAGAAACCCTTTCTGTGATCCTTTCAAAGATAACACCGTTTACAAACGGCAGACTGGCTTTGAATTTCAATGACACAACCAATCTAAATCTTCTCGTATTACCTGGAGACTCGATATATGTTCCCCCTGTATCCAGAACCGTTACAGTAATGGGGTTCGTGAACTATCCCATAACACTTCCCCACGTTACTGGTAAGGATGCCGAATATTACATCGAACGCGCAGGAGGATTTTCCTCCATAGCAGACAAGGCGAAAACCTTTGTAATTCTTCCTGGAGGCGAGGCATCAACTGATCTCTCGGAAATCCCTCCCGGTTCCATCATCATGGTTCCCGGAAAGGTGGAGCTCAAGCCCACAAAGCTGGAAATACTCAAGGATGTGGTTGGAATTATCTATCAGGTCGCACTGGCATATAT
>JALXCE010000052.1 GCA_026991055.1 Caldifarciminota bacterium
CCTGGGGGAGTATTATATTGTACTCCTTACACAAAATTATTCTAACACCCGCGTCCAACGGAAAGTAGTGAGACAGATATAAGCATATTTTAGGCAGGCAGAAAGAGAAAAAAATTCAGGGTTTTTCCAGTAGGTTAGCAGTTTAAAAGGGGGTAATATTGTCAAAAATCTCATAGGCCATAGAAGGCAGAGGTAAAACCGTTTCAGGATATTAGCAATATTAGATTTTATGACACTGTTATTATCAATCTTGACAAACATTATTGTTATCTCCCCCACGCAAAGCGTGGGGGAGGGATTCACGGGCGGGGGCATTCCGCTTAAAATCTATAAAAATTTAAAATATGGGCCCTCACTTTAGCCTATTCACGCAATGCGGGAAGGGAAGATCCGTGGATTTTTGCTTGGAATAATAAGATGTTACCCCGCTCCTTGATTCCTGTGAGTGTTTATGCGAGGGATGGAGTTTCTGGAAAAGCAAGTACGTCCAGAACCGGCTCTATAGCAAGCAAAAACTACAAAAAAATAGACACATGTAAAAATGACAGCTTTAAGCCTTACCTCACAACCCCGATCTCCTGTAACTCTGGCAGGATGATGCGAGCTTTGTCTGGTGAGTCAGTGATTACTACAAACCCCACTCCCATGTTGAAAACACGTCTCATCTCTTCAACAGGGATATCCCCTTTTTCCATCAAAAATTCAAATATCCAGGGTATCTTGATTTGATCCCAGTAAATCTCAACACTCCTTCCCTCTGGAAGGGCTCGCTCTGTATTCTCCACCAATCCACCACCTGTAATATGTGCCATGCCCTTTATATCAATTTTATCGAGCACCTTCAGAATGTCTTTCACATAGATTCTCGTGGGTTTCAAAAGTTCCCTGTACAGTGGTTGGCCGGTTCCATAATCCCTGAAAATATCAATTCCCCTGTCTCGCAAAACCTTTCTCACAAGGCTGAAACCGTTGGAATGTATGCCGTTAGACGGCAAGCCGAGAACCACATCTCCTGGTTTAATGTTTTCCTTGCATGGTATCTTATTTTTATCAACAATCCCCACAACAAACCCTGCAACGTCAAAGATTTCTTCGTTAATCATTCCCGGCAGCTCCGCTGTTTCACCACCCAAAAGTATGCCTCCGGATTGCTTTAACCCCTCATTAATGCCCCTTATAATGCTCTCAAATTTCTTCTCGTCTATTCTGCCCGTAGCATAGTAATCAAGGAAAAACAATGGCCGTGCCCCAACGGTCAAAATGTCATTAACGCACATTGCTACAAGGTCAATCCCAATGGGCTTAAGGTAATTTGCCTCAAGTGCGAGCTTTATTTTTGTTCCAACCCCATCTGTGGAGCTCACGAGCACAGGATTTTCGTAATCTTTTAATACTTCTCCAAGCTCAAAGAGTCCCCCAAATCCCCCTATTATGTCTCTCTTAAGTGATAATTTTTTTACAATTTTAACAACCTTCTGGGCCTTATTCAAATTGACACCAGCATCTTTGTAAAGCATGGGAAAATTATATGGTCTTGAGCGGGATCTTTTGTACAAATTCTGGGTGGATAAAGCGATTTTTAGTGACCGAAATATCGTTGCCCACCCATTCCACCCCGACCCTCCCTTCCCTCGAGGGAAGGGAGGGTGAAAAATCCTGAATCACTTGCTTTTGAGGTGTGGAATCATTTCATAATAGGGATTCTAAGGGTAGGTCTGAATATTTTGACCATAATTAAGCGGTGGAGGTTACTCAAGAACTGGATTAAAATCTTTACTCATGAAGAAAATCCTCATCTACCTCAAGTTTGCCCGAATTTTAAACTGCATACTCGCCGGAATTATCGTCCTTTTCTCATTTGCCTACGTCCACTATATGAATCTACGTGCCATTCTGCTTTCACTTTTGATTTTTGTTGCTGGAACAGCCTTTGCGAACATTTCCAACGACCTGAGAGACTTTAAAATTGATCTCGTGGTGCATCCGGAAAGGCCCCTTGTTAGCGGTGAAATCACCCACAGGGAAGCTTTTGCCCTGCTCATCATCCTCTCGGCACTCGTTCTGGTCCCTGCAGCATTCCTCGGTAAACGGGTGTTTTTATTTGTTCTTTCGCTTTACGTTCTCACCCTCATTTACAACCTATTCTTGAAAAGGCATCACTTCTGGGGTAATCTCGCTGTGGCCCTGATTTCATCGGCAACATTTTTTATTGCAGGTGTTATAACTGGCAGGTATAAACCCCTCACTTTCCCCTTCATTCTTTCATTCTTCTTTCAGCTATACCGTGAGATTCTTAAAGATTTGCACGACATGGAAGGTGATAAGATAGGTGGTTATCGCACCATCCCATTGATTAAAGGTGAGAAACTTACTATAATTTTATCACAGATTTTGCTTGGTTCTCTTATAATTCTCACCCTGCTCCCA
>JALXCE010000053.1 GCA_026991055.1 Caldifarciminota bacterium
CCCGCATCAAACTCAGCCATGTAGTATTCTTCTGGAGGAGTATCGCCGTAAGTTTGTGTCTGGTGCGTCCTTCCCCATGTCCAATTACCGTTTACAGCCTCATTCTCCCATCCATCAGGTGGAAATTCGCTTTCAAAGCCTTCATGCCAGATCACATTTTGCCATGTCACCTCAACAATTTTACTTATGGAGTCGTTGCTGGCTATCGTGTCGCCTGAAAGTTTCGTCCATGCAATTATGGTGTCATATCCTGTTGAAGTCGGCGTCCAAGAGGCGTAGACCGTGTCAATAGACTGAACCTTGAGGGTATCAATTTTCGTAGAATCGACCGATTTGGACGACTTTATCTCGTAATAGACCCATACATTTGTCTGAGTGCGAGAACCGAAATTCTTTACAATAAATCCGATAGAGTCCTGAGTGTTGACATGATAGAGGAGAGAAGCAAGGTTTATGACCCCCACATCCTTTGGTGTGTTGCGGAAAATTTCTACTTTATCGAGGTGTATGTCAGAGCCGCCTTGACCAACTGCTTTGAACGACACGATGACCGAATCACCGGTGTATTCTGATATGTCAACGGTGTGCTGAAGCCAGCTCCTGCTTGAGCGGTAGCGGTAAATCGTATCGACCTCTGTCCAGTCGGACGGCCATGAGCCACCGCCGCGTTTTTTGACCTCGACCACAAGATAGTCGTTCTCGTCAGAAAAGTTGTTATCGTGGAACATCTGAAATTTCACAGTGGCAGCAGAATCGGTTGTCATATCCATCGTGTCGGTTATCAATCTCGCCCATGTGCCTGATGCATACATGTGCGATTCAAAGTAAACGAGATAATCTCCATCTGCCGGGTTGTAGCCGTAAGGGTAGTTGGTCTTGTTGGACCTCTGCCAGTGTATCCCACTCGAAGAGCTGTCCTGCGACCATCCAGGAGGCAAAAATTGTGTCTCAAAGCTTTCTACTATATGCACACCCTGCTGCCATATAGTGGCAGTCGTATTTGAAGTATCATTGCCGCGCCTTTCATCCGTCGAAAGGTTTGTCCATGCGGTGATGGTGTCAGTGCCTGCTGCGGGCGGCGTCCACAGCCCAAAGACCGTGTCCGTTGCGCCTGAATCGATGGATGACACAAGAACCGAATCCTTTACCTTGCTGAGCGCATTTTGATAAACAACATAGAAATCCGACTGTGCTTGTGTCCCAAGGTTCTTGACGATGAACCATAGTGTATCTTCTTCTTCCGCATAATATCGTGATTTCGTCAGTATTCCTGCGACAGCGAGGTCGTTCTGTATGTTCTGTGCAATGACTTCGACATCGTCGATATGTATGTCGTTCCCGTATCCGGATATGGCGTGAAAAGCTATGATTATGGAATCCCCGGTGTAGTTGTCCAGTGAAATCTCGTGTTTCTTCCACTGATCACCTGATGCGTCATAACGCTTGTAACCTGTGAGAGTTGTCCAGTCGGACCATGAACCGCCGCTCCTGTATTTCACCTCAACGGCGAGGGAATCGTTTTTGGTTGAATATTCATCATCATGGAACATCCAGAACGAAAGCGTGGAGGCATTGTAATTTGATAGGTCAAGTGTGTCTGTAATTAGCCGTGCGGAGTTGCCAGATGAAGCATTGTATGAGTTATACATGGCGACATAAGTGCCACCGTGCGCGTTGTATCCACTCGGATGATATGTGCCCTCATGTTTCTGCCATGTGTAGCCTCCGCTAACATCCACATTCTGCCATTCTGAAGGAGGGAATGCGTTCTCAAACCCTTCTGAAAGCAGGACAGCACCGTTAATTACAGATGCCGTTGCACTCGATGTGTCGTTGCCGTGGTTTTGATCATTTGAAAGGTTCGTCCATGCGGTGATAGTGTCAGTGCCTGCTATGGATGGCGTCCATAGGCCATAAACCGTGTCAGTTGCACCTGATGCAAGCGATGAAATCTGAACCGAATCTTTCACCTTCGTCAGAGCGTTTTGATAGACTACATAGAAATTTGACTGGTCGTTGGCCCCAAAATTCTTAACAACAAACCACAGAGTATCTTGCTCATCCTTGCTATAAATGCTCTTTGTAATAACCTCAAGCGCACCGACATCGTTGGCGTAAACCACATTAACGGTCTGACTGGTAGTGTCGTTGCTGTGGTCCTCATCGTTCGATAGGTTTGTCCATGCGGTGATGGTGTCAGTGCCGACAGAAGGAGGCGTCCATAGTCCAAAAACTGTGTCGGTAACACCTGCTGCGAGCGATGAAATCTGAACCGAATCCTTCACCTTCGTGAGGGCATTCTGATAGACAACATAGAAGTTTGATTGGTCGTTGGACCCGAAATTCCTGACGATGAACCACAGTGTATCCTGAGTATTAACCTGATAGGAAGATTTTGCGATAATTCCCGTTACACCAACATCGTTTGGCGGAGGTGCCTCAATTGATACATCGTCGATGTGAAGGTCGTTTCCGTAAGCGGAAATGGCATGGAATGAGATGATAATGGAGTCACCTGTGTAAGATGAGAGGTCAATTTGATGCTCCTGCCATGCATCGCCTGATGGGTCATACCTCTTGAAGGTTTGAAGTGCTGTCCAGTCAGAGGGCCAGGAGCCGCCGCTGCGCTTCTTGATCTCAACCACTATGGAATCGTTCGAGCTGGAGTAACCATCATCATGGAACATCCAGAACTTGAGTGTGGCGGTAGAATATGAGCTGAGGTCAACTGTATCGGTAATGAGCCGCGCAGAGTAGCCTGAAGAGGCACTGTAAGAGTTATACATAGCGACATAGGAGCCACTGTGGGCATTATAACCACCCGGATTATTAGTTCCCTGATACTTTTGCCATACGTAATCTCCATTGACAGCTATATTTTGCCATCCTGAAGGTGGAAAGGTGCTACCTTCAAATCCCTCCTGCAGGATGGGGGTAGCGTGGAGGTACATGATGAAAAGAAGTGTTGTTAGTGTGGAGGTTATTTTCATTTTCTTTTTCACCTCCTATTTTTAGGTTAACGAACTGGCTGTAGTTTAGGAGGAATCAACTAATTGAACAAGGTGCATAAACGGATACCTTTTCGAGGGATTTTTGCAGGTTTTAAGGAAAGAGTGTTTAGAACCTTAGCCTTTCAAAACTTTAGTAAGGAGCTCGGCCCTCCTTTTAACCCCCATTTTCTTATAAACAGACCTCAAGGATTTTTTAATTGCATGGATAGATGTCCCCCTATCAACGGCAATTTCTTTAAGGTCAAGGCCTTTGAAGATTGATTTCAGTACATATTGCTCTCCGGGGGAAAGTCTGTATTTCCGTGCGGCTCTGTTTAAGAGTTGCTCAAAAAGGTAGACTTCGAAGTCTTCAAGAATGGAAAGATAATTTGCTGCCCTCAATGCCAGCTTAAGATGGTATTTCATATTGGAAAATTTCCTTTTTTCTGCCGGGGAGAAGGGGTCTTTTCTGTGCATACTTATAAAACCGATGTAGGTATTTTCGATAAAGAAGTTCTCAATAATAGCATCATATCCCTCGACCTGCATAGCGCCGAGGCGAATGAATTCCTTTATTACTTCCTCTGTGATTTTCTGGGCATCAATAAATCTGTGTTCCTCTTCGTAGACAACTCTGCTCACAGGCGGAGGAACCTCAACTTCTTCTCGGGCTACAAATTCAACACGCAGGTCAATTTTCCTTTCTAATTTCCGTGAAACCAGCTCAGGAGCAATGTAAACAATTACGTACTCTGCATCGAAAATTGTGTGAAGCATCTCCTTGACTCCGAGCAGGATGGAGTCACTGTCAGTGGCTTCGGATATGATTTTCCATAGTGCCCGTGTCATCTTTCCGAAATTATAAGACAAAAATTCGCCCCGTGGTAGATTTTTGAGAAGAATTTTACATCTGCTTATTCCCCCACGCACAAAGTGCGGGTCGGAGGCCTTTATCTTAAAAATTTCTAAATTTCAAGCGGAATGCTCCCTCCCTCGCCCTCCCCCGCGCTTCTCGCGGGGGAGGGAAGAATTTGTAGCAGTTTTAGAACACAAGCTTCGCCTGTGAAGAGAAATATTTTTGGTATTGTGGCCACACATGCTTTAAACATAATTATGTGACAATCCCCTTAGCCCAGGTGCACAGCTCTTAGTTCCAAGCTTTGAGATAGCAAATTAAAACAATTCCTCTCCCCACATAAATTCCTTGCGGGGAGAGGATTGAGGTGAGGGGCTACGTACCCTTCACTACTTGCAAATTGAGCGGAAAGGGAAAATTTAAATTCAATTGTTTCGGAAATCCCCCCTCCTATCCTCCCACATACAAAATGCGTGGGGGGAGGAATGAGGTGGGGGGCAAATTTTTCATTAAAAATCAAAGTTTATAAAATTTTTCGAACAAACTTAGTCTGGTCTTGCGGAGTGGGGGCTTTTGTGATATCCTAAAGCCATTATGATAAAGACAAAGGTTGTAAAAGTTGGCAATGTAGAGATTGGCGGCGGAAAGCCCATTGCATTGATAGCAGGTCCGTGCGTGATCGAATCTGAAAAGCTCGTGATGGAAGTGGCTGAAGAGATTAAAAGGATCACGGAAGACCTCGGAATAGGATTCATTTTCAAATCTTCTTACGCCAAGGATAACCGCTCGAGCGTCAAAAATTACTACGGTCCAGGTGTGGTTGAAGGTACGAAGATACTCAGGAAGGTAAAGGAAACCTTTGGAATTCCAGTACTTTCCGATGTGCACTATCCGGATGAAGTTCCCATTGCGGCTGAGGTGCTTGATGTGATTCAGATACCGGCTTTTCTCTCCATGCAGACCCGGCTAACTCTCGAGGTGGCAAAGACAGGAAAGGTTGTAAATGTCAAAAAAGGTCAGTTCCTTGCCCCTCAGGATGTAAAAAACATCGTGGGGAAGATCGAGTCAGTTGGTAATCACAACATTCTTCTTACTGAACGAGGAACGAGCTTCGGTTACCATAACCTTGTGGTGGATATGAGGTCCTTTAGAATTATGCAGAAAACCGGATATCCCGTGGTTTTTGATGTCACTCACACCATCAGGGTTTATGGAATCCCTTCATCGGACCCGAGGGGTGGTCAGCCGGAGTTCATTGAGCCACTGGCTCGTGCCGGTGTGGGCGCCGGGGTTGATGCCATGTTTATTGAAACACACCCAAATCCCCCGGAGGCGCTTTCCGATGCAGCGAGTATGCTTCCACTATCGAAACTAAGACCCTTACTTGAGCAGTTGATTGAAATTGACAGGATTGTGAAGTCGAGGATGGATGAATAAATTTAAAAAATTGATGACAAAAGTTTTCCCATTCTACCCCAGCCCCGCCTTCCCAGAGGAAAGGAAGAGAGTTTCATTCTCGACAGCATATTTTGAAACGGGTGAAAATTAGATACAAAGTTTGCCTGTGAGGGTAAATTGACTAAAATACACATTGGCACATCGGGATGGATGTATGACCACTGGGCCGGGAGGTTTTACCCGGATAACCTCCCTAAGACCAGATGGTTCGACTATTATGCAAAGCACTTCGATACAGTAGAGCTCAATGTAACCTACTACAGGTTGCCACCTGAGAAAACTTTTCTCTCGTGGGAGAGGAAGGCACCTCGTGAATTTGTCTTCTCCGTTAAAGGCTGGGGACTTATAACTCATAGGAAAAAGCTCAGAGGGGTGGAATCGAACCTGAGACTGTTTCTTTCAAGAGTCCAGTTGATAGGCGAGCACCTCGGTGTTGTTTTCTTTCAGACTCCACCCATAATGCAAAAGGACTTACCACGGCTTGAGGAATTTTTGAAACTCCTTGTGAGCTATCCCGAATTCAGATTTGCCATAGAATTTCGCCATTCTACCTGGTTTGACAGCGAGATCGAAGAACTCCTGAGAAGATACAGGGTGGGATTTGTTCAGTTTCACCATCCTGAGTTGCCGTGTCCGAGGTGGGTCACATCAGATTTTGTTTACATCAGGATGCACGGGAAAGGGATACTCTATGGAGGGGCGTATGACGAGAGCGATATACGTAATCTCGCTGATTATCTTACCGGACTGCCAGAAGATGTTAGGGATGTTTATGTTTATTTCAACAACGATGCCAACGCCTATGCAGTTTTTAATGCCCTGAAACTGAAGGAGTTATTGGAACAATGATGGGCTTGTTGCTCGCTCTGAGCCTGTTTTCTGCCTCGAAAACGGCAAGGGTAGTCATTGGAAATGACACGCTCTTTGTAGAGGTGGCGGTTACCGAAGAGGAAAGGGCTCTTGGACTGATGTACCGTGAGTTTTTGCCTGAAAATGTCGGCATGCTCTTTATTTTTGAGGATGAGGATTACCTGTCTTTCTGGATGAAAAATACCATGATTCCACTTTCAATCGCCTTCATCAATTCAGACGGTGTTATAGTTGACATACAGGATATGGAGCCCTACACGACCACGCCCCATGTTTCGAAAAAGCCTGCCCGGTTTGCACTCGAAGTAAATCAGGGTTGGTTTAAAAAACACGGAGTAAAAGTTGGAGACAGGGTAAAGTTTATCTTTGATTAATCGGAGACTAAAGATAGAAAGAAACCGAGTCTTTACCGAGGATTTTTTCGATATTTTTTATGAGATTCTCACTGGGATTCACCTTTAAGCTCCTTGAGCGGAGCATTTTCCCGGTCACTACAAAATAAAGCTCAGCGTTCCCGGGGTTTACGGAGATAATTCTGTAGAGTCTTTCGAGGATTTCGTCCTCAATCTCATCCTCACTCTGGAGTTTTACAAGGACCCCCTTTGTTAATTCTCTTATTCCCTGCTCGAATGGGGTTATTGATTTTAGCACCACTCTCGGCATTGTATTTTCATCGTCGTCAAATGTGAGTATTCCCCGCACTATATAGATTGTGTCTTTCACGAGGTCTGATGCAATTTCCTTGTAAAGTGTTGGGAAGGCAATTGCGTTGTATTCGCCATCAAAGTCTTCAAAAACAAGGTTTGCGTAGGGTTCACCTTTTGCGCTCTTTTTTGTTTTGTATGATACGAGATACCCTATAATTGTAACGGGTTTGCCTTCTTTGATATCGCGTAGCTCTGAGCTTTTTGTTATATTTAGCCTGTCAATAATAGCCTTGTACTTATTAAGAGGATGTCCGGATAGGAAAAATCCAAGAGTTTCTTTCTCAAATGCCAGCTTGGTTTCAAGAGTAAACTCCACGTCCCTATCTGTAGCGAGGGTTTCTTCGTCGAAACTTTCGCCGAAGAGGGAGCCAACGAAACCGCCTGTTGCCTTCTGGGTTCTTGAATAAAGGTCTGGAAGGATTTCTAATAACTTGGCTCTGTTTGGGTCAATTGAATCAAAGGCACCTGCTTTGATGAGGCTTTCAATAACCTTCTTGTTGACCTTCCTTGAGTCAATACGCTCAAGGAAGTTTTTAAAGGATTTGAATGGACCTCCCTTCTTTCTTGCCCGCACAATTTCTTCGACTGCCGCTTCGCCCACGTTTTTGATGGCTGAGAGACCAAATAGAATGCTTCCATCTTCTAACAATGTGAATCTGTATTCGCTCCTGTTGATATCCGGAGGTACAACCTTAATTCGCCACCTTTTGGCTTCACTCACAAACTGATGAATTTTTTCTGTAAAGTTTTGCGAATGGGTCTCTGCAGTCATGTTGGCGCAGAGAAACTCGTTGGGGTAGTGTGCTTTGAGATAAGCCGTTCTGTAAGAAAGTAAAGCGTAGCCCGCGGCATGGGACTTGTTGAATCCGTAACCTGCAAATTTTTCGATATCGTCAAAGAGCTTCTCGACCTTCTTTTTGTCGTGGCCAAGTGCCACTGCCCCTTTAACAAACACCTCGCGCTGTTTCCTCATTACCTCGGGTTTTTTCTTCCCCATTGCCTTTCGGAGAACATCAGCCTGGCCAAGGGTGAAGCCTGCAAGTTTTGCCGCAATCTGCATGACCTGCTCCTGGTATACGATCACTCCGTAGGTTTCCTCCAAAATGGGCTTCAGCTCAGGAAAATCATAGTGAATTTTCTCTTTCCCGTTTTTCCTCTTTATGAAGCTCTCTACCATACCTGATTTCAGGGGACCCGGTCTGTAGAGGGCAATGGCAGCGATAAGGTCCTGAAGCTTTGACGGCTTGAGCCTTCTGAGCATCTCCCTAAAGCCGGATGATTCAAGCTGGAACACGCCGAGGGTTTTGCCCTGTGAGATAAGCTTGAAGGTTTTCTTATCGTCCAGAGGAA
>JALXCE010000054.1 GCA_026991055.1 Caldifarciminota bacterium
AGTTGCTATAATGTCTATTGAATAGCCTCTCTCAACAGATGGAGTGGAGCCTGTGTAAACAAATATTCCATTCCAGGGCTCTGGGACACTATCAACGTCCTCAAGGAAGAATCCGTAGTTGAAAACAGCCGTGACCACGCCCCAGGTCATTACAGTCATTCCTTCGAATGGGGATGAAGACTGATGTCCCTGAATTTCCTCAATGGATGCCGGTATGAATGGCAAGAGTTGGGCCAAACTAATACTGTAAAATAGATTCTGCGGAAGTGTAGCAGGTGAATTGTCCTGATAGGATGAAAGACAATTTGTCTGTGAAGCCGAGTCGGGTGCGATTATATCGTAGACATCAGGGTCACTTTCTGTGTTGGTTCCACCACCTCCATTTGTGGTAGATGAAAGAGAGTCTACTTCCGCATAGAGATTTCCCGTTGAAACTCCAGAATAAACAGCAACTTTTATTATATCACCAGATGGCTCAGGGAAAGAATCGAGAGGAATGCCAAATTCGACAACATCATTTGAATAGTTGAAAGCGCAAATTTGCCCGATATTTACGGGATATCCTCCAGGTATAAATAGCAGTATCTGACCATCCTTTAAAACTATCATGATATTCCACCCGACCCCTGTAGCAATGTCAGAGCTATCGTAAGTTACATATGAGACGTTTGTGGTATCAACTGCGAGGAGTATTGTTACAATGGAATTTTCGGTAAGGTCTTGCATTCTTACGAGTCCATAAAGCGAATCAGAGTTATCCTTCCCAGGTCCTATTTTGAGAGTTAACCTAAATTCTTCGATGTCTGCAGATGAAAGGGCTACAGAATCCGGGTAAGAGTAAGGAGCAGGATTGTCCATAGCGTTAGGAGCATCACCACCGTCTCCCCAGTCATCGCCAATAGCATCTTCCACAATCCACTCTCCTGAGTCCACGACTGCAGTATCAGCGCCAATTCCAACCCAGTCAGATGGGTCACCATCCACTGTGATGGAATGCGCTTTCACAGTGCTTAGTGAGAAAAGAAACAACAACGCTACTAAATATTTATACATAACTCACCTCCTTGCCTAAATTATCCCGTTTAGCGATTATGATGTCAAATGAGGGGAAAGGAATTTTCTGGTATTTATCATGTAAAAGGAAAACTAACAGGTTTTATTGTATTATGCCGTATAACACGCGTTCCAAGCAAATAATAATGAGGGAGAAAATATTTTACTCAACTGATGATTTTCAACTGGTTTATAAAATTTGCCTCAAGGCAGAATGGTGATAGTGGAAATGCCGCCGCCTCCTCCGTCCTCGGTGATTTCATAGATAATGTATGCTCGTCTGAGCGGTACCTCCGCCCTGAATTCCCCGTTTTGATCAATTTCACCGGCAAGAGGCGGGAAAACTTTCCATATTCCCTTGAAATTTGAATTCTCACTAAATTTTATACTTTCGCCAACTTTTACAATGGTATCTCGAGGCTCTATTTCGACTTCATGACTTCCAACAATCAATGGGGTTCTTGTAAAATCGAGCGGTCTTCTTCCCATGGTAATGAAAATGGTTCCTGCTGCACTTTTTTCTCCTGCCACAAAAACTGTTTCAGGAAATTTGAATGGGTCTTCAAACCTGCCGAGCCATTCAGGCTCAACAGACCAGCTAAACATCCCTTTTATCTTCCCCACACGATGTCTCATCAAAACTCTGACCGCTACACTTTCCCCCGGCGCAACCACCGATTTTGGGAGCTCAATTTTCGAGTGTGGCCTGCCGAGAAGAACAAAGGTTTTCCCCGTATAAACCTCGCCATCTTTCCATCCAGTGAACCATAAGACACCCCGTCCAACAGATTTGACCGGGACAAACTGGAGTCTGCCATTCACAAATCCCAGCCCTCTGGGTTCAACAAGCCAGTCAACAGAGTCAAAGTCCTCAATTTCGGGCGAAATATCCAGAGTCACTTTCCCCTTCAATATATCGGGAATGTAAATAGGATTTGGACTAATTGAAACTTTTTTGAATTTGATTTCCTCACCCACCGTAACATTTGAGAATCCGAGCCCCCTTCTCCTGCCACATTTTACAATTGCTATAACTTTCCCCTTGCCAAACCGATTCCCTGCTACAAACTCACCATCAAGATTAACATTCCCTATCCACTCCGGTATAACCCGCCAGTTGATGAAGCATCGCTCAGGGTCAACTCCTTCTGGCAATTTAACGATAAATTTCATGGAATCTCCCGGCATCAACTGAACTTTTTCGGGAACAACACGCACACGGAGTAAGCGCCTGTTTCTTAACACTTTTACGAAGGCATATGCAGGGGGACCTTTTCTATACAGAACCTTTATAACGCCTTCTCCCTGTTTCGTGGCGTAGAAATAGTTACCCTTTACATACCCGATTTTGCCGGGAAGTACGAGAATTTTT
>JALXCE010000055.1 GCA_026991055.1 Caldifarciminota bacterium
TACTTCCACAGGCCCCCTTACAGTGCGGGTGGACACGGATCAAGCTATAGCGTGAGGAATGCCTGGTGCAGCATACTCTCGCAGTATCACGTTCCCGTAGTATTTAACGGTCACAACCATTTTTATCAGAGAACCATCCCCATCAACGGAGTGACTTACATTGTGACAGGTGGAGGAGGTGCACCCCTCTACTCTCCTGGAAGTGCCTCGTGGGTAGCTTATTCTGAAGCATGCTATCACTACATGAGAATTACTGCAACTGCAAATAGACTCTCCATTAAGGCAGTTAGGGCAACTGACGGCGTTGTCATTGATAGCGTTACTTTCACCAAACCCGTTGGTGTCTCAGAAAGAATAGACTACGGCATGCTAAACGGCTCCATTCGCGGAAATTTCAAAGTTCTCGACATCACAGGTCGCGTGGTGGGAAACGGACTCAAACGAATTGAAAAACCAGGAATTTATTTCCTATATCAAAAAGGCAAACGTCTAAAGAAAATCTGCGTGGTCAAGTAGCTACTAAAATCAATCTGATAAATAATGTAGCCCCTCACCTCAATCCTCCCCCGCAAGTATTTATGCGGGGAGATGAAACATTTGGATGCAGACACAAATTTCTAATAAGCTCAATCTGGGGTCAGATGGACTCAAA
Source organism: Caldifarciminota bacterium (assembly GCA_026991055.1). Taxonomy (GTDB): domain Bacteria; phylum Hydrothermota; class Hydrothermia; order B15-G9; family WFZT01; genus WFZT01. The sequence goes on from JALXCE010000055.1 coordinate 653, forward strand.
TACACTTTTTACACAAGCGAGACTTGTAAGCAAAAACTGCCACAAATTCTTCCCTACGGATATGGTCAATCGAATGCCTAATGCTCAATCGGTACTGGCAGGCTCAGTCTCACAATCTCTGGAAGTGGTTTAGGGCTTAATCCAACTTTACTGAAAATATCGGCTTCTTCGCATGTGCTGCCGGCAAAAAGCATTTTTAGCTGGTCTTCATTTGCTGGAGAGAGTGGCCCTAACAACTTAGCCGAGAGCCTCATAAATCCAACAGGAATATGAAAAATTGGCTTTTTTGAGCCCAGAGCCTTCTTTATTGCCATTATAAACTCGTTATAGGTGACCGTGTCCGGTCCACAAGCACCATAAATCCCACCTACACCCTCTAAAATCCCCCTTCTTATAGCCTCCACAAGGTCACCCACAAAAACAGGCTGAACCCTGTAATTTCCATCTCCAATCACCGGAATAAAAGGCAAAAACTTTATCATCTTCTTAAGCATTTTAACAAAATCTCCATCAGGACCAAGTACAAAGGAAGGACGCAGGATGAGGTATTCAAGGCCACTCCTAACGATTTCCTGCTCGGCAAGAAACTTGGTTCTCATGTAAGCCGTGTCAATTCCCCTATCCACTCCAGCCGCACTGACATAAACAAATCCCACTGCCCCCACTCGCTTTGCAAGCTCTATCAAATTCACGACGCCTCTGTGGTGCACATTCTCAAACTTCTTGTCCCTCGTTTCTTTGATTATCCCCACAAAATCCACGACATAATCGTAATTTCCATCAACCTGAAAGAGACTCTCACTATCAATCCTGCATCCCTCGTATATTTCAAATTTTTCGCTTCGAATCCTGGGCTTTCTCTTATTCACACAGATCCCAATTTTCTCAAAATTGTCATCATAGGCAATATTTTTGAGAAAATGCGTCCCGATAAAGCCTGTCCCCCCGGCTACAAAAACCTTCATAATTAACCACCTCCTTCTTTCAAAGCAAGGTTAAGAATCTCCGTGGCAGGCAGGCCACGTCGCGCAAAATAATTCCAGACTTTTTTCCTACTTTTATCATCAGGTGAATCCCCCAGCATCTTTTTCGCCCTCTCTACAGCGACGGGCAAAATGGCATTGAGGTCAAAGAACTCTTCGAGCGCCTCGTCAATTATTTCCCTTTTAACCCCTTTCTTCAACAATTCCGAGCGGATATAAGATGGACCGTAGAGCTTTTTCATCTTGAATTTCACATATTCCTCAGCGTAGCTTTTATCATCAAGATATCTCCAGTCCTTCAATTTTTCGATAATTTCCTCAATCTCTTGTTGCTCAACTCCCCGCTTTTTAAGCGCAATTTCCAGTTCTCTTACCGTTCTCGGCCTCCGGGAAAGGAGGTATAGTGCATATTCCATGGGCTCACGTTTTCTCATTTTATATACACAACCTTTTTGAGGTCTCTTAAGATGCTCTGATAGTCTGCCGTGCCCTCCTCTACCCTGTCCATCTGCTCCTCAAGGAATCTCGTAAATTCCTCGCTTGTGTATTCCGGATATCTCTCCGTCAAAAATCTATAAACCTTTCGGCCAAGGGCAGTTGGAAACAAAAACTTACCACGCTCGACCACGTATTTTCTGTCAAGGAGCGTCTGGACAATCTTTGCATAGGTCGATGGACGCCCGATTCCCCGCTTTCTCATCTCTTCAATAAGAGTTCCCTGGGTGTAAGGCACCGTTGCCGGCACAAATTCTAACTTTTTGTCCTTTAAAATGAATTCCTCCGGTAGCT
>JALXCE010000056.1 GCA_026991055.1 Caldifarciminota bacterium
CGCGAAGCGCGGGGCCCCCATCTAAATCTACTGTTTACTTCTTTAAAAATTTTGCCAGGGATTCGCGGGCAAATTGGGAATTGGCAAGAAATACCAGCTCACCAGAAGCCTCCTCAAAGAACATCATGTTCCTCTGACGGGCAATCCATTTTTTGGCCACCTTTACAGCAAGGGGGTCAGAGTTGGCTATTTTTTCTGCAATTTCACGGACCCTGTCCATCAATTCTTCTGGTTCTACAAGAAAATCTACTAATCCTATTTCAAAAGCCTCTTCTGCAGTTATGGGCTCACCGAGTAAGGTGAGTTTGGCAGCTTTCTTCAGTCCTATAAGTGAAGGGTTGATGGTGAGACCTGCAGGGGGTATGAGACCGATTTTTAATTCGGGGAAAGCAAATTTTGCAGTCTTTGACGATACAACAAGGTCAAACATCAGCGTCATTTCAAAGCCTCCACCATAGGCAAGTCCGTTTATTGCTCCAATAGTGGGCACTGGAAACTCTGAAATAGCTCGTAAAACTCTGGCGAATCCATTGCTGAAAAATTCGTACAGGTCTTCGGTTCTGGTCAATTTATCCATTTCATAGATGTCGTTACCGGCAGAAAAAGCCCTGCCTTTGCCTGTGATAATCAGAACTCTCAGATCATCATTTCCCTTCTCCTGATCCAGGATGTTGTAGAGCTCCTGCCACATCTCCCGGTTGAATGAGTTAAGCTTATCCTCCCGCGTAAAAGTTATGATACCGATACCATCTTTAAGCTCATAACTCATGTACTTCATAATCTGCCTCCTTTCCCTTAGGTTACTACAAATTGGACGAACATTCAGCCTTAAAATTGAAAGTATGGAATACAGATCACCGCACGGTAGAATTGTAGATTTTAATAAAAAACCCTTGATTATGGGGATTTTGAATGTAACGCCGGATTCTTTTTATGCCGGTAGTCGTGTGATGGGAGAGGTGGAGCACGTTGCACGGATGATGATAGACGAAGGAGCGGATATCCTCGACATCGGTGGTGAATCCACAAGGCCGGGAGCAGAAGCTGTACCACTTGAAGAGGAGCTAAGAAGGGTAATTCCGGCCATCAAAGCCATCAGAGAATTTTCCGAAATATCTATTTCAATTGATACTTACAAGTCAGAAGTAGCCGAAGAAGCGATAAAGGCAGGTGCGGACATTGTTAACGATATTTCGGGTTTTTCCTTTGACCCTGAGATTGTGGACGTGGTGCAGAAATATAAGGTCCCTTATATCTTGATGCATATCAAAGGAACTCCACGGGATATGCAAGTAAATCCCTTTTATGATGATGTGGTTGAAGAAGTCATGGCTTATTTCAGAGAAAAAATAGATTATCTCAGGACCCGCGGAATTGGGCAGATAATACTTGACCCCGGTATCGGCTTCGGGAAAAGGTTTGAGGACAATATTGAATTGCTGAAAAATATTGATAAATTTAAGTCGATCGATCTCCCAATACTTGTCGGTCATTCAAGGAAATCTTTTATTGGGTGGATTCTTGGGGAGAGTGAGCCTGAGAAGAGGTTGTATGGTACTCTTGGCATCACCGCATATCTAACACTCCAGGGGGTGGACATTCTTCGTGTTCATGATGTTAAGGCTAATAGTGATGTGATTGAAGTGTTGAGGCGGCTTATATAAAAGTTAAAGGGGGGCGGCCCGAAGGGCCGCCCCCTGTTATCAAATAAAATTCCTCTTACTTCCAGTCGTACTGGAGGTGAACACCAAAGAGTGTCTGGGATACTTTGGCGTTGTCGTTGTCTCCAACCTTGCTGCTGAACAGTGCAAATTCAGGCTGGATATAGAAGCTCTTTGTGAGGTTGAGCTTGTAGTTTGCATAAACGACCATCTTTGTGGCCTTGTCGGTCTTTGTGCTATCGCCAGCAGCCCATACATCTTTCTCAGGCTCTGTGGCAATGTCCATACCGAGACCGGCGGTGAAGAGACCCTTACCCGCCTTGGCCATGACCTGTGCAAATCCGCCCATACCTGTTGTGTTCTTAACTGTTCCTGTGCTGTCAACGTAAGGTGCATGATATGCGCCCTCACAGCAGAAGGTGTAGAGGTTCTGACCGAACCAACCATTTACGAGTACCTTGGCAGGGCCGAGTGGCAGACCGGCAAAGGCAGCAAGAGCAAAGGTGCTAACTGTGAATGTGTCTGCACCCTGCTCCTCGAAAGAGTTGTATGAGAAGCTTACATTGGCAGGACCGAATGCAAAGGCTGCCTCAATCTTTGGCATTTTCACGGTGGCATTGTCACCAGGGACGAGAACTGCAGCTTTAGGCTCAACGATGGCGACCTTGGCTGGTCCTTTGCAGAACACTACTTCCCAAACCCTACCACCGTAGAGGTTACCATAACCGATTCCAGAAAGGTCATGATTCAGTCTCTGATTT
>JALXCE010000057.1 GCA_026991055.1 Caldifarciminota bacterium
TGTCGGTGGAATACCTGTCAGTGAGAGCAGGAAAATAGTAAAGGTCACTGCCACAAGTGGCTCTGTTCTTCCAAGTCCGAGGTAATCTCCAATTTCCTCGCTCCCGGTCTTATTCACCATAAAGGAGACCACTGCGAAGGCTCCAAGATTCATGATAAAATAGGCAAAAAGATAAAAGAAAATGGCTCTTAGCCCGATAAGCCCCACAAAGCTCATACCCATGAGCATATACCCTGCATGGGCAATACTGGAGTACGCAAGCAGTCTCTTCAGGTTCTTCTGGTTTATCGCAGCATAGTTTCCAACAATCATCGTTGCCACCGAGAGCAGCCAGAATACAAGTAACCACGGGAAGTAATTAACTGGTGCCGTCCCGTTGGTAAATACGTTGTAGAAAAATCTTGCAAGAATGGCAAATCCAGCAGCTTTTGGCCCCACACTCAGAAACGCGGTAACAGGTGTTGGTGCACCTTCGTAAACGTCAGGTGACCACTGATGAAAGGGAACAGCAGCAATCTTGTATCCAAATCCTACAATCACAAGGATTGAAGCGACAAAAATCAGAGCCGCATTCTGAGCATTTAACTTTTGCATAATCTGTGTAAGGTCAAGAGAGCCAGTGAGTCCGTAGAGAAGCGAGAATCCAAAGAGCATAATTCCAGATGCCACACCGCCGTAAATTGTATATTTCAGCCCTGCCTCTGCAGGCCTAATGTCTCCACGCTTATTCGCAGTGAGGATATAAGAGAGGAGCGAGACACCTTCGAGGGAGAGATATAGCATCAGCATGTTGAACGAAGAGGCTAAAAGGTCCATCATCACGAGTAGCGAGAGCATCAGTATCAGGGTTTCCGTGTATTCTTTATCCGAGAGCTCGACGGAGATGTAGGAAAGAATGATGATGAAGAAGGTCGAGAGGAAAAACAGGAATTTGAAGTAGTAGGCAACGCCGTCATAGACGAGCATCCTATTGAAAATAAACTTTGAGCCATCAGGCATGCCCGTTGCAAGCAGGGCAACAAAGCCCGCGATAAGTGTTGCAAGGGCAAAATATGTAGAAAATTTCCTTTTCGTTTCTTTTTTGAAAACAAGCTCAAGAATAATGAGAGCGAGGATTCCAATTATTACAATCAGCTCCGGCACGAAGTAGGAGAAGCTCGATAAATTGCTCTTAACCAGTGTATTCAAAGTTAACCTCCTGTTTTATCACTTGGGTAACAAACTCAGCAGATGCGCCATTCCTGTGTTAAACAGATGCAGTGCTGGCATTGGGTAAACACCCAGGAATAGTACAAGAATTGCAAGGGGTAGAAGTGAAATAATCTCAACCGGCTTCATATCCGGGAATCCAATGTACCTCTCGTTTGGTGGCCCAAAGAAAATCCTCAGGTATGCCCATAGCATGTAACCAGCAGTCCAGATAATGGTGGTTACACCGATAAGTGCAAGGACAGGATAATCCTTGAATCCACCAAGGAACACGAAGAATTCAGAAATGAAGCTACTGAGTCCCGGTAAGCCAAGACCAGCCATGAATGCAAAGCCTGTAAAGGCTGCATAAACCGGCAAAATCGCGGCAAGTCCACCAAAGCGGTTGATGTCCCTGTGGTGTGCCCTATCGTAAATCACACCTACCAAAATAAATAGCATGGCTGTGACAGTACCGTGGTTGAACATCTGGAAGATTGCTCCATTAAATCCAGCGAGTGTGAGAGTCGCCATTCCGAAAAGCACATACCCCATGTGCGAGATACTCGAATAGGCCACCAGTCTCTTGAAGTCCGTCTGCGCCATTGCCGTGTAGGCTCCATAAATCATGTTTATTATTCCAAACACTGCAATGGCAGGCATTGCCCATACCGTGGCATCCGGAAGAAGCGCGTAGTTGAAGCGGAACATACCGTAGGTTCCCATCTTCAGCAGGATTCCAGCAAGTATCACTGAAATAGCTGTCGGTGCCTCAACGTGTGCATCAGGAAGCCACGTGTGGAATGGCCACATGGGAACTTTGATGGCAAAGTTTATAAATAGCAGCACGAACATGAGGTAGGTAAACTTGATCCCGAAGATTGGGGCTGCCTTGCTGAAGTCGTTTTCGTTCATGAGCTTTATCAGATTAAACGTGTGAGGCACGGGATTTCCATTCACGTCCACCGTGGGATTGGAATGATAGTAAATGGAGATAACCGCAATGAGCATCAGCACACTTCCAACCAATGTGTATAGAAAGAACTTAATAGCAGCGTATTCCTTCCTCGGTCCGCCCCAAATTCCAATAAGGAAGTACATAGGGAGCAGCATCAATTCCCAGAAAATGTAGAAGAGGAACATATCCAGTGCCACAAAGACACCGATAATCGCCGCATGGAGAAGCAGGAGCATGGCAAAGTAACCCTTCACCTGCTTGTTGATTCCCCAGG
>JALXCE010000058.1 GCA_026991055.1 Caldifarciminota bacterium
AATATACGGACCACATCTGGACCTATAATCGAGAGGCCTGCTGACCTCGCTGGCATCATTACCAATTTGAATGAAGGCGATATTTTATTCATTGATGAAATTCATAGATTACCTCGAAACGTGGAGGAGTACCTCTATTCTGCAATGGAGGATTTCAGGATTGATATAGTTATTGATAAAGGCCCATCTGCTCAGTCTATTAAACTTTCTTTGCCTCCTTTCACTCTCGTGGGTGCGACCACGAGAGCCGGGATGCTAACTTCCCCTCTTCTTGCGAGGTTTGGCATCTCCATGAGGCTTGATTACTATTCTTATGAGGAAATTAAGAGTATAGTTGAAAGGTCTGCGAGGATTCTTGGGGTGGAAATTACGGCTGATGGCGCGAGTGAGATAGCAAGGAGGTCGAGAGGGACACCGAGGATTGCCAATAGATTACTAAGACGGGTAAGGGATTTTGCTCAGGTTAAGGGGGATGGTGTGATAAATAAGGAAATAGCCAAATACGCCCTGGACATGCTGGAGGTTGACGAAGCGGGATTGGATGACATGGACAAAAGGATACTGAAAACGATCATTGAAAAGTTCAATGGTGGCCCTGTGGGAATCAAAACCCTGTCTATCTCCGTGGGAGAGGACATCGAAACCATAGAAGAGGTTTACGAACCCTATTTGATAAGGCAGGGCTTCATAAAGAGGACTCCGAGAGGTAGAATAGCGACACCCAAGGCATACGAACACATGAAACTATACGGTAACGCGAACCTGCTTTTTTAAAAACGAAAGGAGGCGTATATGTCGTACAAAAAAATTATAAGTATTGAAGACCTATATAAATTAAAGTTTGTGTCTGACCCTCAAATCTCTCCTGATGGAAAGAGGATAGTTTTTGTCGTTGCCTCTGCCCAGAAGTTCGAGGGTGGAAAAGAAGGTTACGTCTCGAAGCTCTGGATGGCTGATCTGGAGACCAACGAGGTGTACCAGTTCACCTTTGGCAGAGGCGTTGACTCAAATCCTCGCTGGTCAAAGGATGGTAGGTACATTCTCTTCCTGTCCAATAGAGACGACGAGAAGAGAGGACCACAGGTCTACATTATCCCATCCTTTGGAGGAGAGGCAAAGAGACTCACAAACTTTAAACACGGAGTGAGAAATCCCCAGTGGTCTCCACGAGGTAATAAGATTCTGTTTATTGCCTCGCCGGAAGAAGATGAAAGAAGGAAAGAGTACGACGTAAAAACTATAAACAGACTCTTTTACAAACTCGACGGACAGGGAATCTTTCCACCAAATAGATTTCACCTCTTTTACACGACTGTGACAGGTAGCCGCGAAAAGCAGGTTACCTCCGGCAATTTTGACGTCGAAGACGCAGCATGGTCACCTGATGGCAAGTACATTGCATTCGTCTCAAATATTGAGAAAGACCAGGACTATACCTATGAGAGAAATATTTACCTGACCTCCTGGAAAGGTGGCAAAATCAAAAAGCTGACCGGAGTTAAATCTTACATCCAGGGACTTTCCTGGTCTCCAGATGGCACCAAACTCGCTTTCATTGCCTCTACACTGAAGAAGGGCTTTGCGTCCAATTGGGGGGTGTGGCTCTATACCATGGGAGAGAGAAAACCAGTTTATCTTACCGAGGATATTGATATTTCCGTAGGTAATGCAGTCAATAGCGATGCAAGATTTGCAGAGTCAGCACCTGGAATTGTCTGGTCACCTGATGGTAAAAAGCTTTATTTCCTGACTACGGATGGTCCCAATACCTACGTTATGGAGCTTGACATTGAGACGCGGGAGCTTAGGAGGGTTATCTACGGTGACCGTGTAATTGACAACTTCACACTTGACTCTTCAGGGAAAACCTTTGCTTTCGCTGCAATGGACCCGATAACACCCAAAGAAGTTTATGTTGCAGAGGGTGACTGGGAGAAAAAGGTGACCAGCTTCAATGACGACCTCGTTGAAGAAACGCTGCTTGTTGACCCCGAACATTTTACTTTCAAGGCCTCTGACGGAAAGGAGATCGAAGGCTGGATAATGAAACCGCCCGATTTTGACGCCTCGAAGAAGTATCCAGTTATATTTGAAATTCACGGTGGGCCAAGAACTGCTTACGGTAACGCATTCATGCACGAATTCCAGGTCCTCGCAGCAAAGGGATTCATTGTTGCGTATATCAATCCGCGCGGAAGTGCAGGATATGGAGAAGATTTTGCCTTCGAAATCGTCAAAAAGTATGGCGAAAGAGACTATCAGGACATTATGGAAGCTGTGGAATACATTGAAAAACTCCCCTATGTTGATCCTGAAAAAATCGGAGTTACAGGTGGCTCTTATGGTGGATACATGACCAACTGGATCATAACCCATACAGACAGATTTAAGGCGGCGGTCACCCAGCGTTCTATTTCAAACTTTATCTCATTCTTCGGAACTTCTGATATAGGATATATTTTCACTACAGAAGAAATCGGCGGAACACCATGGAGAAAGTACAGAAAGTACATCGAAAAGTCTCCACTGTTCCACGTGAATTATGTTAAAACCCCAATTTTGATCATCCATTCTGAAAATGATTTAAGATGCCCGATTGGTCAGGCTGAAGAATTTTACACTGCCCTGAAATATCTGAAGAAAGAGGTCGAATTTGTGAGGTATCCAGGGGAGACCCATGAACTTTCAAGAAGCGGAAGGCCTGACCACAGGGTTGATAGACTGGAGAGGATAGCGAAATGGTTTGAAAAATACCTTAAATAGGAGGCAGTATGAAGTTCCCAACAGTAAGAGAGGGGCTCGGGTGGATGACCATACCCGAGATGACCCAGAGAAGTGGTACTATTTACAAAGATGAGATCGCACTACAAATGAGGAGGGGGAAAGATTGGGTTAAATTCACCTATGGCGAGATGTTCGATAGAGTAAAGCGGACTGCCGGGTATCTGAAGAAAAAGGGGATCAAGAAAGGTGATAAGGTTTCGGTTCTTGGCGAGAATAGGCCAGAGTGGGCGATATCTTATCTTGCAATAGCCTGGGCGGGTGCAACAATTGTCCCCCTTGATGCGAGATTAAGTGTTTCAGAGATGCGGCATATCATGGATGATGCTGAAGTCAAGCTACTAATCGCATCTAAAGGCTATAAAGATGACATTCTTGAAGTGAAAGACGATATCCCATCCCTCGAAACAGTTGTTTGTATGGACGAGGATGATGTATGCGATAATCTACCGGAAATCTGGGGAAAATACGAGCCCCTCGAGGAACTTCCAGACATTACACTCGATGATCTTGCGGTTATTCTCTATACCTCAGGAACAACGGGTACTTCCAAGGGAGTTATGCTGACGCACAAGAACATCATGTCCAACGTGGATAGTATTTACCAGTTGATTTTCTATGGGCCCGGAGACACATTCTTTTCGATATTGCCGCTTCACCATGTATTTGAAGCCACCGCTGGTTTCCTTTCACCACTTTACGGAGGAGCAAGGATTGTTTATGCACGATCGCTAAAACCTAATGAGATGCGCGAAGATATGTACGCCACCAAGCCTACGATTTTCCTTGTAGTTCCTCTGCTTCTTGAAAAAATTGTCAATGCTATTCACAGGGAGCTAAGAAAGGCACCTAAGTTCAAGAAAGGACTTTTTAAGGGACTCAAAGGCCTTGCAAAAATAACCGGAAAGAAGGGACGCGACGTGCTTTTCCGTTCAATTCGCGAAAAGACGGGAATGGGATATGCCAGATACATCATTTCTGGTGGTGCGGCGCTACCTGAATGGGTTTCAAAAGAGATGGAAGAGCTGGGATTTCCTGTCTTACAGGGCTATGGACTTTCAGAAACAGCTCCCGTCTTGACCGTCAATCCTCCATGCTGCCCGAGAAATAAGTCTGCAGGCCTGCCCATTCCAAACGTAGAAATTAAGATACTTGATCCAAATGAAGAGGGAGTGGGTGAGATTGGAGCAAAGGGCCCCAACGTGATGCCCGGGTACTACAAAAAACCTGAGGAGACGAAAAAAGTATTCACCCCTGATGGCTGGTTTAAAACCGGAGACCTCGGCTACCTTGACAAAGATGGCTATCTCTACATCACAGGAAGGGCAAAATCCGTAATAGTAACGAAAGGGGGAAAGAATATTTACCCTGAAGAGGTTGAAGGGGTTCTATCCCAGTCTCCTTATATTGAGGAGATACTGGTGCTGCAAGGAGTAAACCCTAAAACAGGTACCGAGGAGATTCAGGCGATTGTCTATCCTAATTACGACAACGTTGATAAATATTTCAAGGAAAAAGGAATAACCGAACCCACCGAGGATGATGTTTACAACCTGATAAAAAGAGAAATTGACGAATATTCAAAGCAACTTGCCGACTACAAACGGCCAAAGAGATTTACCCTGAGGGATGAACCTTTCCCGAAAACTACGACCAACAAGATAAAAAGATACCTCTTCCAGAAAAAAGCGATGGAACTGTAAGAGCCCGGAAAGGTGGTTTAAAAACTCTGTCTGTGAAGCGCTCATCGTGAGGTTTGCTAACGTGAGTATGAATTAACAAAACTTCAGGCAATTACAACTTCAAGTTTTTGATGCAATAGTTACCTGGATTCCTTTAGCTTTTTCTCTCTCACTTTTACTGATTGGGCGTGGAATGTGAGGGATTCAAGCTCGGCGAGTCTCACGGCAAGGGGGGCAATTTTCTCAAAACCCTCGGGATGGACCTCTAAAATTGACTGGATTTTTAAAAAATCCTTCACATGCAAACCACCTGTAAACCGTGCACTTCCGTTTGTGGGTAAAACGTGGTTGACCCCTGCGGAGTAATCCCCAAGGGCTTCGGCACTCAATTCACCCACAAATAATGTTCCGAAATTGTCCACCATTTCAACGTATCTATCGGGGAATTTTACCTGGAGCTCAAGATGCTCAGGCGCCACCTCTTTTGCTATTTCAATTGCCTCCTCAATCGACTCTGCTAAAATGAAAGCTCCATTTTTCTCAACTGATTCTCGTGCGACTTCGTTACCAGTTTCTTTGATGTTTTTCTCGACAGTCTTTATAGTTTCTTCAAGCACTTCTCGTGAATTGGAAATAAGCATGGGTCTGGCATACACATCATGCTCTGCCTGAGCAAGCAAATCGTGGGCAAGTATCTCTGGATCAGCCATTTCATCGGCTATTATCAAAACCTCTGTAGGACCGGCAATGAAGTCAATTCCAACCCGCCCCGAGACCTCTTTCTTTGCAACTGCAGTATAAATATTTCCCGGCCCAACGACTTTATCCACTCTCGGAACACTCTCCGTCCCGAATGCAAGGGCAGCAATGGCCTGAGCCCCACCAACAAGAAAAATACTTTTTACCCCAAGAAGCTGGGCAACATGAAGAATATACGGGTTAACACCTCCATCATAGGATGGAGGTGTGGCAACATAAATTTCATTAACACCTGCTACACTCGCTGGTACTCCACACATCATCAGAGTGGAAATAAGCGGATATCTGCCTCCGGGAACATAAATCCCCACCCTCTCAATGGGTCTTATCCTCTGCCTCACCCTTACACCCGGCACAACTTCCATGACAAAATTCGTCAGTGATCCCTTCTGAGCTCTTGCAACGTTGGTAATATTCTCCATTACCTTCTCAATAACTTTCCTGTCGTCATCCGGGATTTCAACCTCAATTTCTGCAGGATTAATGGAAATTTTATCCAGTCTTACGCGGTCAAATTTCTCAGTAAATTCAATTAGAGCTTCATCACCACGGGCTTTCACATCGATCAAAATTTCCCTTACCCTATCAATTATTTCTGGGGGTATTTCATGAGCTTTCTCTGGTTTAAAATCTTTTGCCCTGATTATTTCCATTTTCTCCTCCTGAGTTCCCAGAGCACGTCATCAATGGTAACCCCTTCCCTTGCCAGCAAAACGGTAAGAAAATAAAGCACATCTGCTGCCTCCCATATGACCTCATCTTTTCCTCTGGCCTCGATAACTTCGTTAACTTCCTCAAATAGCTTCTCACGCACCTTTTTATCGTCAAGTGTCGCCGTATACGAGCCTGGTTTTGGATTTTCAAACCTGTCCTTAATAATTTCGTAAAGTTCATAGAGACTGAACCTTCTATCTCCAAAGCAGGAATAACTCCCAAGATGGCATGCAACTCCCTTTTGCTTCACCGTTGCAAGAATGGTATCCCTGTCACAGTCGGCTCGCATTTTCATTAAAAACTGAAAATTTCCGGACGTTTCACCCTTCATCCAGAGCTTGTTCCTCGAGCGGCTGAAATACCACATTTTCCCTGTTTCAAAGGCCTTTTTGAGGGATTCTTTGTTGCTGTAAGCAAGGGTGAGAACCTGTCCGCTCTCATCCTGTGTGATTGTCGGCAAGAGCTCAGTTTTCCAGTTCAGAAGCTCGATAAATGCCGTCTTAAGGTCAATTTTCCCCGTATAAATCGCCATCCCCACCTGTGCATCCACATCGTATTTTTTAAGTTCCATCAGGTCATTTAAATCCCTCACACCACCTGCCACCGTTATGCGAGCCTTTGTCGAATTTCGAAGTTTTTCTATCTTTTCAAAGTTCAGGCCTTCAAGTGAGCCCTCTCTGTCTATGTCAGTGAATAAATATTCAGATGCGAAACGTTCCAGATTGGCTGCTGTTTCATAAACATTGAGGCCGGTGGGTTCCTTCCACCCTTTTGTGTAAATTTCATCACCGCGAACATCGATGGCAATCATGGTTTTATACCAGCCGATAGCTTTGTTTAACTCCTTTAAAAATTCAAAATTTATCCTGCCTTCTTCGAAGACTTTTGAACTAACAATAATCTTCTTGGCACCATAGGAAGCGAGCAATTTCGCCTTCTCAACTGATCTAACACCTCCACCAACTCGGCACTCGGCAATTTTGCAAATCTCTTTAATTAGCTCTAAGTTGTCACCTTTCCCCATCGCGGCATCAAGGTCAATTACAGCGATCTCCCCGTAACGATCAAACTCCCTTGCGAGTTCTAAGGGATTATCTTTCTCGATAACCAGCTCCTCTCCGCCACGCAGCTGAACAGCCTTACCATTCATAATGTCAATTGAGGGTATGACCATCTCACTTCAACTCCTTTCTCCTTTAAAAATTTTTTGATTTCACGAATTGAAAACTTTCCGAAGTGGACAATGGATGCGACAAGAGCAGCATCGGCCTTGCCTTTATCTAAAACCTCATAGATTTGCTCCAATGTACCTGCCCCACCGGAAGCTATGACAGGAATCCCAACAGATTCGGAAACTGCCCGTGTAAGCTCAATATCATAGCCACTCTGTGTCCCATCGGCATCAATGGAGTTTAGAAGGATTTCGCCAGCTCCGAGCTTTTCTCCCTCTTTCGCCCATTTAATTGCATCGATCCCTGTATCAAAGCGGCCTCCATGCGAAAATGCATGCCAGGAATTCCCGACCCTCCTGGCATCTATTGAAAGGACAACGGACTGCGAGCCAAAAATTTCACTTGCTTCACGGAGAAGCTCTGGATTTTGAAGGGCTGCTGTACATATTGAAACCTTGTCAGCACCGGCAAGAAGTATCCTACGGATATCCTCGATGGTCTTTACACCTCCACCAACCGAAAATGGGATAAAAACCTGATTAGAAACCTTACGAACAAGCTCAACTATGGTGGCCCTGGATTCGTATGAAGCCATAATGTCCAGAAAACAAAGCTCATCTGCTCCATCGTCGTTATACTTCTTTGCAAGCTCCACAGGATCGCCAACTTCGCGCAATCCCTGGAATCTTACACCTTTGACCACTTTCCCATCTTTAATATCAAGACAGGGGATAATCCTCTTTGCGAGCATTGCATAATTATAAAGTCAACTCGCAAAACAATGCAGACCCCGGAATAGGTTTATTATTCCTGAGTAGTATATTTTGAATTCACCCACCGGGTCTAAATCAGAACTCTTTATAATCTGAGTCTGTCCAAAAAATTCAAACCTTTGAATTTTAAAGAAAAATTTGCCCCCACCTTATTTCTCCCCCCACGCACTCTGTACGTGGGGGGAGGATAGGAAGGGAGAATTTTCGGACAGGCTCTTCAAAATCTTGACAATGGGCGGTGTGATTTTTATTAATAATATCGCTATGGAAAACATTATAAAGGAAAGTGTAAAAAATTTGAGTGAGGTTGGAAAAGAAGCCCCGAAGCTGGAAGGCGTGCCCTCCGGCATTGAGGGGCTTGATGAGCTGTTTTTTACGTCCAGAATCGAGAACGGAAAAGCGAAGAAAATCCCCCTTGGTGGCATTCCACGTTATGCCGTTGTTAATCTCACGGGTATCTCTGACACGGGAAAATCCCTGATGGTGGAGCAGTTTGCTGTTAAGCAGGCATCACTGGGACGTAAAGTGGCATTTATCACAGTTGAAACCCCTGCGACCTTCCTCTCCATAGGATTGAAGGAGCGTGCCACTGCCATGGGCATTGAGGACCTGAAGACTGTTGAAGACAACATTTACATCATCGACGCTGCAAGCTACAGCACCCTTCGCGAGGATATTAAAGTTCTCCTCGACACACTCGCTTACACGATTAAGACATATAAAATCAAATACACGGTGATTGACTCGGTAACCGGTCTCTACGAGGCGAAAGAGATGCTTGCTCGAACATTCGTCCGGCAGATATTCAATTTCCTCAAAAAATGGTATCAGACTGCTTTGCTGGTTTCACAGAAGCGCTCAGGTCACGAGGAATTTTCTGCGGAGGCAGCTGGTGGCTACGCAGTTTCCCATATCGTTGACTGCACCATGGTTCTAACAAAGAAGATGATTCAGAGCCAGTATGACGAACGCCTTTACAAGCGTCCAATTGGTGAGATGATGCGATTCTTCAGGATTGACGGGTGCCGCATGTGCGGTCATGATACAGATACACACGTAATGGAAATTACTGAAGGTGGTCTTGTCAGGATAGGTCCACGTCTTAAGGACCTGCTCAGAAAAACCTAAAAGGAGGTGAGAAAAATGCCGGTACTTCAACCTGATGAAATAAAAACCTACGATCTTGATACCCTTGCAATCAGGGTATTTTTGAAGGCACTTGAGATTCTTGGGGGGCCAAAAAAACTGATCGAGCTAAGAAACTTAACCTGGATTACATCATTAATGGAAGCTGCCTACGCGATTGTCCTATCTGAGGAAGCATTCAAAACTGAGGATGAAATTGCCGCATTCCTGGGCCTTACGAGGCAAACAGTGAGAAACATTTTAAGAGCAGACCCTGACCTTGTAATGGCAAAAATTGAAGGTGAGCTCAAAGAAAAGACACCGAAGGCACACACCGCTGGTGGACTTGCAAAAATTGCCTACAAAGAAATTAAAGAAGGCAGGGATAACCTCAACATCTTTATCTATGCACTACAGAACGCATCAGAGACCCTCGGGATTTACTGGCCCATTGAGGTTTTAAAAAGGATCAAAGGCCTGAACTTCCCTGCTGACAAAGAGGCTCTTAAAGAGAGACTCTCTGGTGTAAAGATCAAAGACAAACCGTCTGACGAGATTTTAGAGAAGCTCACTTATCCTGTAAAAAGTCCAAGTGACCTTCTCCACCAGATCAGAAAAACCCTTGAAGGAGGTGAGTAATGGTAATAAGGAAGAGACATGCAGAGTTGCTAATCAAGTCAAGAGACGAAGGTGTTAAATTTGCCGATGTCCTCGGTGATGATATTCATTATCTCGATAATCTCGAAAAAATGGGTCTAATTGAGCTCGATGACGAGGGCATTTTCACTACAACATATTCAGGAGCCCTTTTGGCCGAAACCATTGAAAAAGTTCCTGAGTACGGTGGTATTCCTTTAGAGGAGTGGGATGATTCTTTCAGATTCCTGGGCTCTGAAATAATTACAATGCTTTATACGTCAAAAAATGTTCAGGGTAAAACCCACAGTTCGTTCGCGGGAGAGCTTGAAAAGAGAGGGCTTGCGAAGGATGGACATCTTACTGACCTTGCGTACTCGATTATTGAACACTATGAGAGGGCGCATCCGAGACTCGTTATCTCAAAAGAGCTTGCAGAGACGATGAGGAAAATGCCTCCAGGACCGGGACTTACAAAGTTTCTCACGGCCGACAAATTCCATCTACTTGAGCTCGAGTCCATGAGGTTATTGTCGTTTAGTATTCCTAAAAGTGAAGTTTATTCCCTCTCTGGTTTAGGTCAGCAGATTAGAGCGGCAATCACGACCAGTGCTCCTGCCTATGATGTTGTGATTGATGATCACGTGTTAAAACTCTTCTACGATGGAAGTTACAAAGACTCTCCTCTGTTTAACCGACTGGTTGCAATGGCCTTTGTAACTCCTGAAGGGGAGTTGCTCCAGGCAGGTAAGCACCTTGTTTCGGCTGCCAGAATTTACTTTGACGGTCCTATTACAGTTAATCCTTCTCTTCATCTCGAGCTTTTCGACATCTATACGTTGAAGGCTATTGCCGAGCTCGAGAATGAAGGTGAGACCGAGATAGATGAGGAAAAAATCAGACTCCGTATAAAAAAGAAATTTGAACTCCAGGATATAAATCTCAAGCTGCATTTAAACAGGCTGATGGCTGTGAGACTTGTTAATATTTCTTTTGCGGGTGATAAGGCTATTTACAATTTGAGCGACTGGGGAAGGGAGGTTTACGAACACCAGAAGTTGGGAGAGAAGGCGGTTCCAGCCCATGCTGTTAAATCGATCACTCTCACAAGGATGGAATTTACTGCACCTGAATACGACTGGTTTATGGATGGAGAGAAGGCTGGAGTATCTGGAAATGGATATCCTTCAAAGGCTGGTAAAACCTACGCAAGAATTGCATCCAATGCGGAGAAGATTCCGTTCGTTGAAAATATCGAGCTAAAGGCATTGAGACTTGTGCCCCTTTTCACCGGTAGTTACATAGACGACCTCGAGAAGTTCTGGAAAGAGGATACACCGCTTCTTGAGGCCCTTTCGTCACTGGATGCAGATGGGATTGTGGACCTTCTGCCCGGCAATGCTGTTGTCCTTACAGAGGCAGGCAGATTGGTGAAACGGGCTCTCCAGTCTGTGCCCGACACGATTCAATTCCCAATACATCCGCTACTTGCAAGAATACTTGAGAAGTTAAAGGACGAGCTTGATCAGGGCCGCAGTCTTGAAGAGGCTTTGAAGCGAACAGAGAAGGAGCTTGAAATACCGGCGAAAGAATTTGAGGACCTCATTCTCTATGCCAAGAGGGTGAAGTTTATTGGAGCGAGGAATTTGACACCGCATGGTAAATATATCGTGGAGGCAATAAAGGAACTTGCGAAGATCAGGAAGGTTTGGGAAGAGGTTCTGGATTGATGGTGAGGGGGGCGGCGCCTTCGGCGCCGCCCTCTAAAATTTAAAAACAAACAGGAGGTAATCTTATGTACGATCCATTCTCGTTGTTGTTTCTTATACTAACATTGATAGCCCTGATATACCCCCAGCTTCAGCATAAATTCCTGATCGGGGGTAGGCTGTCGCTCATAAAAAAACTTGAGCAAAAACGTGGTTCCAGAGTCATTACCATGATTCACAGGCAGGAAAAGATCGGACTCTTCGGAATCCCCTTCTTCCGTTTCATTGATATAGAGGATTCAGAAGAGATTTTGAGGGCTATCAGAATGACGCCAAGGGATATCCCGATTGACCTCGTATTACACACTCCCGGTGGACTCGTACTTGCAGCAACCCAGATAGCGAGGGCGATAAAGGATCATCCGGCGAAAACAACGGTTATAGTTCCTCACTATGCCATGAGTGGTGGAACATTGATAGCCCTTGCAGCCGATGAAATTATCATGGACCCTCATGCTGTTCTTGGTCCTGTCGATCCACAGCTCTCTGAAGGTCAGGGTGCAGTTCCTGCCGCATCCATAGTCAAGGTTGTTGAGGAAAAAGGTAAGGAGAATGTAGAAGATGACACCCTCATCAAGGCTGATGTTGCAAAGAAAGCACTTGAACAGGTGAAGAATATTGTCTACAACCTGCTCGAAGGAAAGCTGGATGAAGAAAAGAGAAAAGAAATAGCGGATAGGCTGTCACAGGGATATTACACCCATGATTATCCGATAACTGTTGAGGAAGCCCGTGCCATGGGTTTGAAAGTTTCAACGGATGTGCCAAAGGAAGTCTATGATTTGATGAATCTGTATCCGCAGGCACAGCATGGTAAACCCGGAGTGGAGTTTATCCCGGTTCCATACCACAGCCCCAAGGGCACAAATCACGGATAATTTATATGCCCCCACGCACTTCGTGCGTGGGGGACATCAGATGAATGGCAACCCTATAATTTTCAAACAGTTAACCTTGGCTGATTATATTTCCAAATTCCCCTTGATTCACGGGAGAAAATTGAGGCAAGGGGTCCTATTTTGATTTTTGGATTTCAAGCAATGTGTCTCCTCTTTGTACTCTCTCCCACAGGTTTTGCCCGTGAGAGAGGGTATGTGAGAAGTTACATCTTAAAATTCACGTCAGGGAAATCCCATTCACACCCATTAATCAATCCACAAAACCGTATTCCAGGGCTTCTCTCCGTATTTCAAATATTTAATCACTGCCTCGGCCGCTATTTCGGACATCTTGTTGCGTGTCCAATAGGTGGCACTTCCAATATGAGGCAAGAGCACCACATTGTTGAGCTTTTTTAGCTCGTCGGACACCTCAGGCTCCCTTTCATACACGTCCAGTCCAGCTCCCCATATCCAGCCCTCTTTCAGAGCCTTTATCAGAGCCTTCTCATCCACCACGGGCCCACGAGCAACGTTAACTAAAATCGCATTAGGCTTCATCATTTTTAATTCCCTTTCTCCAATCAAATGATAGGTCTCACTCGTAAGCGGAGTATGAAGCGTCACATAGTCTGATTCCTTAAGTAGTTCATCAAGCCCGGAAAATTCTGCACCAAGCTCCTTTTCCTTCTCAGGTTTCCTTGTTCTGCTGTAGTAAAGGATTTTCATGTCGAAGCCTCTTGCCCTCTTTGCCACAGCCTGACCGATTCGTCCAAAGCCTACAACTCCCAGTGTTCTTCCCACAAAATCTTGACCGAGAAACAGGAATGGCCCCCAGCCTTTGAATTTACCCTCCCTAACAAATCTGTCAGCCTCCACAATGCGCCTTGCCACGGCAAACATCAGGGCCCAGGTAAGGTCCGCCGTTGCGTCAGTCAGGACATCAGGTGTGTTAGTTACCACAATTTTTCTTTTCTTTGCCACCTCAAGGTCAATATTGTCGTAACCCACAGCATAGTTGGCAATAATTTTGAGCTGGGGAGCAGATTCGATTACCTCTCTGTCGAATTTCATGGAAAGAAGCGGAATGACAGCATCAGCGTCCTTGATTAATTCCTTGAGTTCCTCTTTGCTCTGCGGGGGATTTTCAGGGATAACTACTTCAAACCCCGCATCCCTTAGAAGTTTTATCCCGGCATCCGGAATCTTTGCTGGAATAACGACCTTCATCTAAAACACTCCAAGAATTTCTCCGTCATCTGTGAGGTCAACGTTGACCGCAGCGGGAACCTTTGGAAGCCCCGGCATTGTCATTATATCGCCAGTAATGGGAATGACAAACCTTGAGCCAGCGGCAAGCCTTACCTCGCGGACGTTGATTTTGAATCCCGTAGGTCGCCCAAGGAGCTTCGGATTGTCGGAAAGTGAATACTGGGTCTTTGCCATACAGATGTATGCATCTCTGAACCCCATCTTTTCATAGCGTTCAAGGGCCTTGAGGGCTTTGCTTGTGTATTCCACTCCATCTGCACCATAAATTTCTTTTGCAATACGCTCTATCTTTTCTTTAAGTGGCATATCAATCTCATAAATGGGCCTGTAATTGGGTTTTTCATTTTCGAGTGCATCTAAAACTTTTTCTGCCAGCTCCACTCCGCCTTCACTTCCTTTTGCCCAGACCTCTGAGAGTGCGAAGCGGACACCTTTCTTCTCTAATAATTCGCTCAATTTTTTAATCTCTGCATCGGTATCAGTGGGGAATCGGTTGATGGCAACAACTGAAGGAATGCCGAATTTTGCTATATTTTCGATGTGTTTTTCCAGATTCCCAAATCCGCGCTCGAGGGCCTCCACATTTTCCTCAGCAAGCTGATCTTTTGGAACACCTCCGTGGAATTTCAACGCCCTGATAGAGGCGACAATGACTGTTACATCAGGCGAGAATCCACCGATTCTTGAAACAATGTTGAGGAATTTCTCAGCCCCAAGGTCAGCCCCAAATCCAGCCTCTGTGACGGTAATTTCAGCGAGTTTTAACGAAAGTTTTGTTGCAAGGATGGAATTTGTCCCGTGGGCAATATTACCAAACGGGCCGATGTGGACAAATGCGGGCGTGTTTTCAATGGTCTGAACGAGGTTGGGCTTCAGCGCATCTCTCAGCAGCGCTGCCATAGCTCCGTTGGCTTTGAGGTCTTTTGCCGTAATGGGCTCTCTTTTCCTCGTGTATGCGGCAATGATATTCCCCAGCCTTTCCTTGAGGTCCCGATAGTTTAGAGAAAGGCCAAGAATTGCCATAATTTCTGATGCAGGGGTGATATCGAATCCATCTTCGCGCGGGAATCCGTTGGATACACCACCAAGTCCCACGACAATACTCCGCAGGGCACGGTCATTCATATCAATAGCGCGTCTCCAGGCTATTCTTCGAGCGTCTATTCCGAGTTCGTTGCCCTGATGAATGTGATTGTCAATCATTGCAGAGAGGAGGTTATGTGCAGAATTGACCGCATGAAAGTCTCCTGTGAAATGGAGATTTATGTCCTCCATGGGCAATACCTGCGAGTAACCACCGCCAGCCGCTCCACCTTTTATGCCAAAAACAGGGCCAAGAGAGGGCTCTCTGAGGGTGACTATTGATTTTTTGCCGAGCCTATTGAGAGCCATGCTCAGACCAATTGAGGTAGTTGTTTTGCCTTCTCCTGCAGGAGTCGGATTGATGGCAGTCACAAGGATGAGTTTTCCATCCTGCTCCCCCTCCAGTTCATTAAATATAGAGAGGTTAACTTTTGCCTTGTAATTTCCGTAAAGCTCCAGATATCCTTCGGATATTCCGGCTTTTTTTGCAATTTCTCTGATATCTTCTAATTTTGCCTCATGTGCAATTTCGATATCGGATTTCATAGAGCGCCTCCTTCAAGGTTTATTCACGAAAAATATAATGGAAAAACTGCATATTGTAAAATTTTATACGGTCTAATGCTTATAGGGTGGAAAAATTTTACCTTTGCAATTTGCAGGGTATTTGCAAAATTCAACCACCTACCCAAAAGAATCTGTGGATTTTGAGGCAAAAATTCAGTGGAATAAAAATTGCAGTGTAATTAGTGGAGGTGAGTGTCATGACAAAAGATAGAGGATTCACTCTGGTTGAGCTTTTAATTGCTGTGGCGATTGTTGCAGTACTTGCGGCAATTGCCATTCCACAGTACAAGAAATTCCAGTTTCGCGCCAAGAGGAGTGAGGCTTATACCAATTTGAAGGCTATTAGAATTTGTGAGGAAACTTATGCCTCAGAGCATGGGGGGTATCTTACCGAAGGATGGCATCCTGTTGGCCCCCCAGCAAATCCACGTAAAATGAAGTGGAATCCACCTCCGTGGAGCAACTTTGTGAAACTCGGTTTTTATCCTGCTGGTGATGTATATTTTACATACGGCATTAAGAAGAAGGACGCTACTTCTGATATGAACGTTGACCCCGAATCAGGGGATTCTGTGCCTGTCAGAGATAGAATAGTAGATATAACAATCATTGCAGCAAGCGATCTCGACGGAGATCATTCATGGAGCTTTATAGGGATAACAGACGAAAATGTCAGATTAATTGGACCTCAGTATGATGATTTCTGATTTCTAAAATACCACTCTTCGTTTAAGAATGGTACGAGGGCCATAATAATGCCGCTTTCGTATAACTTTGCTCGGTCTATAATACCTTTCGATAGGTAGCCTATTGCTCCCTGCTTTTGCTTCGAGTTATGGTCGTTTAAAAGCTCGTCCATAACATCACCCAACTCTACCCCTGCAAGAAGTTTCTCAACAATAAAATCAGGTAATGTAAACATGGGAGATGTTCCCCATCCAACACGTAAGTTTTTATCAACAATACACACAGCACCAAAAGAAAACCATACACCAGAAATCCTGGAAACCCCTCCCTCAATTCCTACGAAGAAATCACCTTCGATGGAATTTTTTAGTGTCATCGCTCTGTTAAAAGCACCCTTAAAAGTCTCGTTTCCAACAGGCTGGTGGGATACTCCTGACTTAACTTCTACCCCCACCACCTCAACATTCTCAAAGTAATGAGAGAAAGCGCTCCTTGTGGCAGAAATCTTAACCGGATTTTTTGAGCCTACAACGACCTTCACAGAATCTTACTCATGAAGAGTTTTGTTCTTGGATGGTCTGGATTTGTAAATATTTTTGAGGCTGGACCCTCCTCCACGATCTGACCATCATCCATGAAAATAACATGAGTCGCCACTTCCCTCGCGAATCCCATCTCATGAGAAACCACAATCATGGTCATCCCTTCTTTAGCAAGGGCAATCATCACGTCCAATACCTCTTTAATCATTTCCGGGTCAAGTGCGCTTGTTGGCTCATCAAAGAGCATCACTTTGGGTTTCATGGCAAGTGCCCTCGCAATGGCCACCCTTTGCTGCTGACCACCTGAAAGTTGGGATGGGTAGCTGTCTGCCTTATCCCTGATACCCACTTTTTCGAGTAATTCGAGAGCACGTTTTCTCACCACATCTTTGGGCTCTTTCTTAACTACCACAGGTCCAAGCATGACGTTTTCGAGGGCTGTAAGGTGCGGGAAAAGATTGAAATGCTGAAAGACCATTCCAACTTCCGCGCGAATCTTATTTTTATCCACTTTTTTGTCCGCAATATCCTGACCCTCGATGTAAATATGCCCCTCGTCTATTTTCTCAAGCGCATTTATGCACCGCAACATTGTGCTTTTTCCAGCTCCAGAGGGTCCGACGATTACCACGACCTGACCCTTTTTTACCTCAAAGGATATTCCTTTCAAAACGTGCAGATGCCCGAATCTTTTGTGAACGTTAACTACTTTTACCATTGACTCTCATCCTTCTTTCAAGATAATGTGTAAAAACCGAAAGGGTCGTTGTCATAACAAAATAAAGCGCTGCCACTGTAAACCATACCTCAAATGGCCTGAATATCCTTGAATTGATCTGCCTTCCCGTGAGCGTAAGCTCGGGTAAAGACATGACAGATACCAGTGATGAGTCCTTGATGAGGGAGATAAACTGCCCTGCAAGGGGAGGAATGACGATTCTGAACGCCTGTGGAAGAATGATGTGTCTCATCACCTGAAAATAGTTCATACCAAGTGAATAAGCCGCTTCCCACTGGCCTCTTGGAATGCTCTGGATGCCAGCCCTGATGATTTCTGTAACGTAGGCACCCTCAAATACGGACAATGCAAAAACTGCTGCCTGGAATGCGGTCAACCGGAAGATAGTGGCAACAAAGAAGTAAACGATGAAAATCTGTATGAGCAGAGGAGTATTTCTAATGGACTCGACGTAGATTCCGGCAAGGAGCCTCAGGGCAGGTTCACTTGATATCTTCATAAGTCCTGCGACGACACCTATTATGATAGCGACTATAGTGGAGACAGCGGAAACCTCAAGAGTAAGAAGTGCCGCTTTGAGGAAAACAGGCATAACTGGTGGAATGTCCTGCCAGTGCCAGTTGTATATCTGCTTTGCCTGAACAAAGTAGGCACCAAGGAAAAGGATTACAAAAAATACACCGAGTATGATAAATGACCTCAGGGTAAACTTCGATTCACTAATGGTATACTACCTCCCTATTTTAAGGATTTGGGTGAGGGGGGCGTCAGGCGAAGCCTGACGCCCCCCTCACATAATTCCTTTAATCCTTCACCTTCTCCAGCCAGGGCATATCGATAAACCACTTCTTGAAGAGCTTATCATAAGTGGTTTGCCCTGGAGGTCCATCATGCTTAATCTGGAAAATGAACTCATTGATCCATCTCAAGAAGTCGACATCTCCCTTCCTGATAGCAAATCCAAAGTACTCGTAAGTGAATGGCTCAAGGATTGCTCTGACCTGTTTCTTATGTCTTCCGGCCCAAATGGCAAGGAATGGCTGGTCAAAGACCATAAGGTCAGCCTTGCCCTGCGTCACAGCCATCGCAGCTTCTACTTCTTTTTCATACCTCTTAAACTTTGCCTTCGGGAACATCTTTGTAGCGGCAAAGTCACCTGTTGTCCCTGTCTGCACGGCAATTACATAACCTGAACCATCGCCCAGGTCTTTGTAGCTTTTGATGTGAGCCGCCTTCCTCTTCAAATTGACCATGATCGCCTGACCAGTTTTGAAGTAAGGGTCAGAGAAATTAACGGCAAGAGCCCTCTTTAATGTAATGGTCATTCCGGAGGCAATGATGTCAAACTTTCCTGTATTGAGCGCAGGAATAATACCATCCCAGTCGGTATTAACTATTTTGAGCTTAACGCCCATTTCTTTCGCCATCAGTTTTACAATGTCAATATCAAAGCCAATGATGCTGCCATCTTTCGCCACCATTTCAAAAGGTGCGTATCCAGCATTCAGCCCAACTCTGAGCTCACCCCTTTTTAGAATCTGTTCAAGGTATGAATTTCTGGCAATATCCTCAGGAGATATTGCCATCAATAGCATAGGTACAACTGCCAGTACAAGTAGCAGTTTCTTCATACTACACCTCCCTTTGGGATTTTTTGATAATTGATGAGTTTCAAATAGATTGGAAATATCTGATTTGACATTAGAATCCCAGCCAAAGTGAATAAATTTTAATCCCCATTGAAAAATTTTGCAAACAGAGTGAATTTATTCAAAAATGAGGTGCTTGCGGGAGTAACCAAAAGCGATATCATACCTGAATTCTTTTAAGAAACGAAAATAGCTACTGATATTGCTTCAATGATATTTCTTTAACGTCTTATACCTTGATAAAGGATGTTTTTCGATATAATTGCTCGTGCCATATGTTTTCTTTGCTCATCATATTCTACCCGTGTATACGGCATTTAATCCCTGAGAAACTCCTGAAACTTAAACATGGTCCGAAAGCGTAAGAAGTACGGATGTTATCGAGAAAATGACTGATTCGGATAATCTTAATTTGATTTCAATACTTTTCTGGTCATCACCAAAATTTGTTTAAATATGTCAAAATGGCCTTAAAAGGTAGCTGTTTTTGTACCTTGTGTAAGTTTTGAAGACGATATAACATTTGAGTAAAAATGTATTATTGAAAAATAACTGCAAGATGCAAAGGTAAATATGGGTTGGGTTTGATTACTTCATTGGGTAGGTGAAACCTAAAGGAGGTGCAAAATGATACACAAAATATCTAAATGGGCAGTTGTCTTGATGGGAGCGCTCACGCTCCTTGGTATGGCAAAGCTCCGTGCCACAGGATTCGAACTGATCTCCAAAATGGTGGGCGAGGGTGTTTATAACTATTTTGGGGCTTCAGTTGCATCAGCTGGCGATGTTAACGGAGACGGCTACGACGATGTGATAATCGGCGCTTACGGCTATTCTGACCATGGTTCTGGCGCTGCTTATATCTTCTTTGGCGGGCCATCCATGGATACCCTCTACGATGTTAAAATGGTGGGTGAATCGTGGGGCATGGGTCTCGGAGAAGTTGTGGCTCCTGCCGGCGATGTCAATGACGATGGATACGATGATGTCCTTGTAAGTGGTCATTACTATCATGGTGGGCCACATGGAACTGATAGTAATGCCGTCATCATTTATATCTACTTCGGCGGTCAGAACATGGATTCTTTGCCGGATGTAAGGATTGTTACGGAAGATGTGGAAGATGACATTGGCTACTACCCTATGCCCACGGCTGCTTCTGCAGGTGATGTTAACGGTGATGGCTACGATGATGTGATAGTGGGCGTTCCGTGGCACAGAATATGGTCACATCCGAGTGTGGGAGCGGCTCAGATCTACTTTGGCGGCCCGTCTATGGATAGCCTTTACGATGTCCGATTGTTAGGTGAGGTCACATACGGCAGATTTGGGTTCACCGTTGCCTCCGCCGGTGATGTAAATGGCGACGGATATGACGATGTGATTGTCAGCGAAATACCGATGCTTTATGGCGGATATCCTGATACTGGAAGGGTTTACCTTTTCTACGGCGGATTTCCAATGGATGAGACTTATGATGTTAAGATGGTGGGAGAGGACGCGAACGAGTGGTTCGGCCTTTCACTCGCATCGGCAGGCGATGTCAATGGCGACGGCTACGATGATGTTATCGTCGGCGCATTTGCATACGATGACAGCGCGAAAACCAACACGGGTGCAGCACGGATTTACTTCGGTGGTGCATCGATGGACAGCATATTTGATGTGATATTAAAAGGCGAAGGAGCCGATGACCATTTTGGCATATCAGTGGCTCCTGCAGGCGATGTCAACGGCGATGGCTATGACGATGTTGCCGTGGGCGCGGAATCCTTTGATACCGCTGGAGCCACTGGGCTGGGTGCTGCATACATCTACCTTGGAGGCTCGACCTTTGATACTACATACTGCGCAAGGATAGTTGGGGAAGAGCAGGACAATCATCTTGGTGGATCTGTCTCCAGTGCAGGGGATGTTGACGGCGATGGACATGATGATATCATTGTGGGAGCAGCGACTTATGATTTAACTCCCTACGGTAGCGAGGGTGCTGCCTATGTTTACAGACTTAACTCAACATTGATTGGCGAAAATCCCCAATTTGGCGGAAGGATGCAATTAAACGTCATCCCTAATATTACGAGAGACCAGCTGCAATTAAATTTCTACATTAGTGAGAAAAATAAATATTCGAAGCATGTCAAGGTGGATATTGTGGACGCTACCGGCAGAGTTAAGTTAAGTATTTATAGTGGCACTCTGAGTAGTGGTTTCTACAAGAAAAAAGTTGATTTGAATGGAATACCTGATGGAGTGTATTTTTCCGTTCTTCGGATAAATGGCACTTATATAGCGTCTAAAAAATTCCAGATAGTTAGGTGATAGGAACGATGGAAATAATAACTGAGCTTAAATCTCATAAATACTTATGAAAGAGAAAATCCTCGTTGTTGGTGCAACTGGAATGCTGGGCGCTCCTGTGGCCAGACGATTGAGAGATATAGGTTTTCAGGTGTGCGTTATGACAAGGCGGACTGCCAGAGCACTCAGGCTATTCGGCAAGTCTTTTGAGGTTGTGGAGTCCGATATTACGGATTTAAGTGGCCTTGAAAGGGCCTTAGATGGGTGCTCTGGCGTACACATAAGCCTGTCTGGCACAGTTGAATTAATTGGGGTAAAAAACATTGTGTTCGTGTCAAAATCAATTGGCATCAAAAAGATTACCTATGTTTCAGGCACTTCTGTTTCGGAAGATAACGCATGGTTCCCTTTAATCAGGCAAAAGTTAGAGGCCGAGCGGGTCATCAAAGAGACCGGCATCTGTTATACTATTTTCTGCCCCACATGGTTTATGGAGTCGTTGAGCAGGTTTGTTAAGGGAAATCGCGCATACATGTTTGGCAGGCAGCTCTGGCCTTACCATTTCGTTGCCGCCGACGATTTTGCGATTATAGTTGCTCGCTCTTACATCAGAAAAGATGCCGACTGTAAAAGATTTATCACACATGGGCCAGAAGGGATACTGTTTAGGGATGCGTTGGAAAAGTACTGTGCAGCGTGTCATCCGGAGGTAAAGCATATTTCGAAAATTCCATATTGGCTCTCCAAAATCATCGCAAGGTTAAAAAAGAGTGAAGATATGAAGTATATCAGCAACTTTATGGAATTTTTCGAAAAAGTAGGAGAGACTGGCGATCCGGAGGAGGCCAACCGCATATTAGGTGTCCCAAACACAACGTTAAACCAATGGCTAAAAGACAACTGTGGTGAAAGACTTACGACCACGTAAAGGATTACTCTCTGTGAGAGACTTTCTTCAATATATTCAAGAAAACACTCACTTGTCCTGTTAAAAGCGAGATATTCCGGGGATTTTGCCTTCGTTTTTCGCCTTCACTCTGAACGATGTAGTTTGTAAATCAACAAATGATTTAAAATTTATTCAACGAGTGCCCGAACACTTGACTCAACAAAAGGTCCCCAAAATACTTTTGGAATGAAGAAAATTCTACTTGCAGAAGACGATTTAAAGATGGAAGAGTTGTATTCCGGAGCCCTTAAGTCTCTGGGGTACGAAGTAATCCCGGTGAGAACCCTGAAAGAACTTAAAAAACTATCACAGGATAAATATTCACTTGTGCTTCTAAACAGGAATTTTGACGGCGCGCACACAGATGAACTTCTCAAAAAGGGTGAATTGAAGTTCAAATCTCCTGTTGTCCTGATCTCAGCAATGATAGATGCAGAAAGAGCGGCCGAGCTTATAGAAAAAGGCCTCATCCTTGACTTCTGGCACAAAGCTGAGGGACCCGAAGGACTGGTCCTTGAGGTCAAAAAGATAGAGCGAGAAGTTAAGGATATTCGCCCTCAGCTAATGGAATTTTACAACGGAATATTTGACCTCCCACACATGAGCAGACGACCTGTTAAGAGGAAAATCATTGCCTATTCCCCAAACATGGTAGATGTTCTGAGAAGAGCCATCGGATTCGCAAAGAGTAAGAATCTCAACGTTCTCATTGTGGGAGAGCCGGGCACGGGCAGAAGCGCCCTCGCTGATTATCTTGTTGAACAAATGGAGGACAAACCAGAGACCATCAAAATCCCGCCGGGACAGTGGGGGATGCTTTCCGAAATAGAAGAGACGCGTATTAAAGTAGGCTATGGTCAGGAGGCTGAAAAGACCGAGGAGATAGTTGTCATTATTGATGGAATTGAAGAAATGCCACGTGATGAGCAGGTTTACATCCTGGGTCTTGCCAAAGAGGGTGTTGCAAGGTTTGTTAGTATTGCCAGCACTAACATCTTCAGAAAACTCAAAGAAGGCGCATTTTCACAGGAGCTCTACCAATACATATCCGGTGGACTCCTCATGATTCCTCCACTCAGGGAGAGATTGAAAGAAGAAATAGCCCTCCTTATTGAGCATTTCCTGCGCCTTGAGGAGCATGAGAGGAAACTAAAATTGGGATTGTCAGAAGAAGCTTACAGGATTCTCACGTCTTATCCGTGGCCCGGCAATGTAGTGGAATTGAGGCTGAAGCTCAAGAGTTCCATTGCCACACTGTTACCCGGAAGAAATATTATTCAATCCATCAATCTTCCACAGGAGATAATGCAGTTTGTCCAGCAGGGCAACGACGGTGTATTCAACAAGTTCCTTCAAAGTTTCATAACTTCCATTGACTACGCAAATATCAGCTATGATCAGATCGAGAAATGGGCTTTTAACCTGAAGTACACTCTTTTAAAACTCATCATCGAACAGGCGGGATACAATCTGGAGCTTGTGAAAAAGTTTTTGAAGACCAATAAAAATATCGAGAAAGACGAGGTAGTGGCGAAGATTCTTGCGGAGAAAAATGAGAAAAGATAGGGGGATGACCTTACTCGAGCTGGTTATTGCCATTTCAATAATCGCAATTCTGATAGCTCTCGCCATCAATCAATACCAGAAATACCTTTACCGGGCAAGATCTGTGGAGGCCATTATAAATCTTGACAGTATCAGGAACCTTGAGGAAGTCTATTCTGCTGAGCATGGCTTCTACATTCTAACCGACAGAGTTCCCGATGAGCCCCCACATCCCTGGGCAGTAGAATGGAGTGATCCTCGGGGAGAGTTTGCAGCCATTGGATTTATTCCGGAGGGAAAAGTATTCTACAGGTACAAAGTTTCTCGATATTTCTCAAATGACCTCAAAAAGGAATTTTTCACGGGGACATTTGACTCCACCTTAGCCAGAGACGGTATAATTGATATAATGATTGTTGCTGCAGGAGACCTTGATGGTGATGGGGAGATAAATGGCAAGATTGATGTAAACAACTACTCGTATTATGGCACAACAGATGAAAATACAAAAATAATAGGACCTCAGTATGATGACTTCTGAAATTATAAAAACAGAAAATCTGACCAAGGTATATTACAGGAGTTCGGTAGGTAAAAAGCAGGAGATCGAGGCCGTAAAGGACCTCAATCTCCTTGTAAACAGAGGTGAAATATTCGGCTTTCTGGGACCGAATGGAGCCGGGAAAAGCACAACGATAAAGATGCTGATGAACCTGATTTTTCCGACAAGTGGTAAGGCATTTCTCTTCGGTCAACCTGTGAGCCAGACCTCCGTTCGGGCAAGAGTTGGATTTCTCCCTGAAAATCCCTATTTCTACGATTATCTATCGGCTGAAGAATTCTTAAAATTGAACGCTGATCTCTTTGATATCCCTGGCAACGAGGCGAAAAAGAGAATAGGAGAGCTTTTAGAGTTTGTTGGGCTCGCCAATTTCAGGAAGACAAAACTGAAAAAATTCTCCAAAGGAATGCTTCAGAGAATCGGTCTGGCTCAGGCACTGATAAACGATCCCGAGCTCATTGTTCTTGATGAACCGACATCCGGACTCGATCCCATAGGCAGGAAGATGGTGCTGGACCTCATAAAAACCCTTGGTGAACGTGGCAAAACGGTCTTCTTCAGCACACATATACTGAACGACGTGGAATCTGTTTGTAACAGAGTGGGAATCATTATCAAAGGAAGATTGAGGAAGACCGGCAACATAAAGGACTTGCTTGAGGTTGAGGATAAATACAGGGTGGTAGTTGAAGGTCCAGTCCCAGAAGATTTCAGGAATTTCAAGGTAAAGCAAGAAGACGGCCGACTGATTTTAACCGGGTTAACCGAAAAGGAGTTAAGGGATTTTCTGAGTGCGCTCTTATCCAGCAGTGATGTAAAGATTCTGGAGATTTCTAAGGAAAGAAAGACACTGGAACAGGTATTTCTGGAAGAGGTTGAAAAGGTAAAAAGAGAGGAAGGGTATGAAGCGGATTAAAACACTTGCCTTTGGAACATTTAAAGAGGGTGTAAGAAGTAAACAATTCTTGAGTGTGGCGGTGTTTGCTGTGCTGATGCTATTATCGGCTCTGGTGATGAGCGAGATGTCCTTCGCTGAAAGAAAGAAAATCGTTGAAGATGTCGGACTTTCCTTCATGACCCTCTTTGGATTGCTTGTCACACTTTACGTTGGAATGGAGCTGATTTACAAGGAGATAGATAGAAGGACTATCTACATAATCCTTTCAAAGCCTGTCTCAAGACGCTCCTTTATTGTGGGGAAGTACTTTGGACTTCTGTTGCTTATCTTTACGCATCTGTTGCTGATGATTGTAACGCTTTCACTTCTGTTCTTTTTCTATGTAGGAAGCTTTGAGATTCATCTTTTCAAGGCTGTTTACATGATTTTCCTGGAGCTTTCAATAATTGCCGCTATCACCGTATTTTTCTCAAGCTTTACAACACCGGCGGTGGCAGCGTTCTCTGCACTTTCATTTTACATTATCGGATATTCCACGTCCATCATAAATGCATACCTTGCCAAACAGGCAGGAATATTCAAACTCCTGATGGGCATTGTATTTGGCATCTTTCCAAAACTTGGCTATCTGGACATAAAGATGGAGGTGGTTCACAAACTACCAATACAGGGCAGCCGATTTTTATACGGGACTCTTTACTCTGTAGCCTATATCCTGGTTGTTATTGTTCTTTCCATTCTGGTCTTTGACCGGAGGGAGTTTAAGTGAGACGCGGGATACTATTTCTGCTTATCATTTTCGGTATTGCAGTCGTAGCCTTATCGACCGAGAAACTTTCTGATATCTACAAAAAACGACCTCCACTTGAATCAGTCAGGTATGTCCCAAAACCTTCACTTCTAAAGGCAGTTTCACTTGAATACAAGCCTCTTGTGGCTGATTTTTTCTGGATGAAAGTCACCCTTCTTTATGGTGAACCTAATTTCAGGAAGAAAGCTACTCCGGAAGACTGGGACTATATTCAAAAAACCATTGAACTTGTAACCGAGCTCGACCCCTATTTTTTCATTCCCTATTACTTCGCGGGGATCGTTTTGCCTATGGAGGCCAATAGAGATGAGCCTGCCATCAAAATTCTCAAAAAGGGAATGAAGTATCTAAAAAAGGAGTGGAGAATTCCATTTCTTATTGGATTCACCTATTACTACTATGAACACGAGTATCTCGAAGCGGCGAAATACTTTGAAAAGGCGAGCAAGCTCCCGGAAGCTCCTGAGTATTTACCAAAGCTGGCTGCAAGGCTCAGATACGAGGCCGGGGATATCAGGGATGCAATAGCATTTTTGCTCACAATCTACAACAATACAGACAACCTGGAACTCAAAAAATCCCTCGCCATGAGAATCAAAGCACTGGAAGATATTCTCTATCTCACACAGGCAGTAAATTTATACAAAAAACGTTTCGGTCATCCACCTGACAATCTTGAAGATCTTGTGAAAGTAGGCATAATAAGAGCAATACCGAGAGACCCTTATGGTGGTCATTATTATTACGACAAAAAAGATGGGAAGGTGAAAACAACGTCAAATTTCAGACCGGTGGCAAAGAATGGCAAAGAGCAAAGTTAAATTTGAATATTCAGCTGG
>JALXCE010000059.1 GCA_026991055.1 Caldifarciminota bacterium
ACCGGCCTTAACGCACAGGTTAAGTCCCCAAAACAACTGGTTGCAGAGGTAAAGGGTAGCATAAACTGGGTAACACCACAGGAAGCCCATAAGATGATCCAGACCATGCCGAACCTGGTGGTGATCGATGTGAGGGAGAGTGGAGAGTACCTCATCGGTCATCTACCTAAGGCAATTAGCATTCCACGTGGTCTTCTCGAGTTCAGAATCGGATACGTCACCAAGGATCCCAACAGGCCCATACTTATCTACTGTCTAACAGGTGGAAGGGCAGCTCTTGCGGTAAAATCTCTTGAAAAAATGGGATACAAGAAGGTATACAACATGAAAGGTGGATATAAAGCCTGGAAGAAAGCTGGTCTGCCAATAAGTAGAAAACCGACCGGCTGAATTGAAGTTTGGAGGGGTGGCGGGCGCCTTCGGCGCCCGCCACCCCTCCAAACCACGGAAAGGAGGTTATTCCTATGTTCGATGAAGAAAAAAATCTGAATCCTTACATCGGAGGACTTTTGCTCGGCCTCGTCTTACTCGTTACTTTTGTCATTTTTGGCCGTGGTCTCGGCGCTTCCGGGGCCGTGGATAGATTCTCCGCATTTATTATTGGCATTTTTGCCCCAAACTGGATGAAAAACCATCCATACTGGCATAAATACTATGTCTATGGCCATACACCGCTTAATAACTTCCTCGTATTTCTCCTGATCGGCGTTTTCTTTGGTGGGCTCGTTACAGCCTACTTCCAGGGTAAGCTAAAGATAAAGGTCCAGCACGGCCCGCGAATTACAAGGACTCAGAGGTATATATGGGCATTTATTGGTGGAATGATTCTTGCCATCGCTACAAGGTTCTCCCGCGGCTGTACCAGCGGTCAAGCGCTCACGGGCGGAGCTGAGCTTGCTGTCGGCAGCTGGATTTTCATGATTGCTTTTTTCATTTCGGGCCCCATTACAGCTCTCTTTATTAAAAAATTCTGGAGGTAGAAGAAATGGCACCAATTCTAAAATTTTATCACGTCCCGTTTTTCTGGTATTTTCTTCTAACCCTCATAACCGGTTTCTTTTTCGGGATTGCCCTCGCAATTTCAGGATTCTACGACACTAAAAAACTCACCGGAGTGTTCTTTTTTGATGACATGGCCGTTCTCAAAGTCATGTTCTCATCTATTGTAGTCGCAAGTATCGGCCTCTATCTTCTTGTGGACCTCGGGACACTTGATTTAACAAGGCTTTACATCCCCAAAACCTACTGGATTTCACAGCTTGTAGGGGGCTTGCTATTTGGTATCGGGTTTATGCTTTCCGGATACTGTCCGGGAACAAGCTTTGTATCCCTTGCCTATGGCAGTATAGATGCACTTTTCGTAATCCTTGGGATGATTTTTGGGATGTGGGTGTTTGGATTTGGATACAAACTCTGGAAGGGGCTTTATCTGGCCGGCTATCTTGGGAGAATTACCCTTGATAGATTGTTTGGAATGAACCGATGGATCATCATCGGGGCTGTGTTTGTCATCGCAGTCTTCGCTTTTATCCAGATTGAAATTTTTGAGCAAAAGAAGAAATCCTGATAGAAGAATGCAGGAGGGGCCCGCTGATGGGCCTCCCTTAGACTTTCAACAGGAACAAAAATCTGAATTTTACTGGGCAATGAGACATTGTTCGGAAATAGGTCCTTCTCCATTATCTTCTCCCCGCAGGTATTTATGCGGGGGATGATTTTTTCGTTTAGAAACATTGAACACGCGCGATTAAATTTCCCTTGTAAAGGGTTTAAACTAATGCCCTATGTGGGTTATTCTCCTTGCAGTTTCCATAATACTCAGTCTGTGGGTCTATAGAGGTGCATTTAAGCGAGCCTGGTATCTTGTGTTACTCCGTGCACTATCGCTATTCCTGCTACTTTTGGTAGCCATCTCCCCTATCTTTCATAGAAAAAAAGTCGTGCCCACAGAGGTTGATGTCCTCATAGATAAATCGGGAAGCATGGGCTACCCCGATAAGGCTAATTTTCTAAAAGCCACCCTGAAAGACCTTAAAAATTTCTCATACAGCGGAATTTCTCTGAGTTTTTTCAGTTTTGACACAACTTTTAATCGAGGTATAAATTTGAACTTTGGGGGCAAAACAAACATTGGGCTTGCCATAGATTCGGCAAAATCAAGGTTTATTGTGCTCCTCTCAGATGGTTTGAATAATCGGGGAAGTTTTCCATCCATCAAAGGCAAGAAAGTATTAGCCTTTCCTCCACCAACCTCAAAGGCTCTCATAAAGGAATTTTCCTTCAAACCCGTGATCATCGAGGGTGTATCAGATACAATGAGGGTAACCCCCGCTGTCACCGGGAAAATCGAAATTTATGAAGGTGGCAAGGCTATTTATTCCGGGAAGGTGGTAAAAAATAAACCAGCCGAAATTATTTTAAATCTGAAAACCCCGGGATTTCATACCCTGCAGATGAAGATTAATGGGAAGATCGCCCGAAAATTTACCGTCAGGGTTATCAAAAGGGGGAAACGTGTCCTGATTTACGCCTCACACCTTGATGTGAACATCAGATTTTTGAGGATGTATATCGAATACGCAGGGAACATTTCGCCAGATTTTGTTGTAAAAACAAAAAAGGGTACGCGAGAATACAGGCCAGACGCGGTAATAGAGCTAAAAAGTTTTGAGCCCTCCGGGTACGATTTCTACATAATGATCGACCCCTCAATTGACATGATCAAGCCCCTGGAACATGGGGGAAAGGGACTTGTAATCTTTACAAGGACTCCAGTGGTATTGTCCGAGCTACTTGGTGGTCAATACCTGCCTTCAAAAATGACCGGGGAACTTTATCCACACTGGAGGGACACCATACTTGCCCCGGTAAGCTACATTTGGGTTCTAAATCGCTATCCCCCTGGAGCGGAAACCCCGGTCTTTATTAAAGTTGCTAATAGAAACGTGCCACTTTTGTTTCTAAGCGGGCGCCTTGCCTTTCTCATGTCTGGGGATTTCTTCAAGGAAGCACTTTTTGACTTTAAAACCTTCTCAAGGATACTGGACCTCGTGTTCTCAAGGCTGATCCCCGAGGGTAGCTTCTTTGTTGAAATACCCTCGAGGCAGTTTGAAAAGGGAGAAAAAATTCCGGTGACAGCATATGCTTTTGATAAGTTTGGCAATGCCGTGGATACTCTATTTCCGTTTGTAAAAATCGGGGATAAAAAGTATCCAATGAATTACGTCGGAAATGGCAAGTATGTGACTTCGATAGCAGCAAAAGATACTGGAAAGGTTGAGGCAAGTGTAGTTTTTAAAGGTCCCGGGGGATTTGTTAAAGAAGAGAGGATAACCTTCAGAATTCGCTCACTCAGCGAGGAGAAACCCACACCAGAAGTTGACCTGGCATTTTTAAGATCAATTGGAGAAGTCGTGACGTCAAAGAAGGCACTTCACCAATTCCTGAAATCTATCAAACCCACCACTGTGAGGGAGAAAATCAATCTCAGGAACTACCTTGCCCTTATCCTGCTTGCATTTGCACTTCTCGGAGTTGAATGGTTCCTTCGAAGGTCAAACGGGGTTGTGTAGTGCCAATATTGACAGAGAATCATCCAAATATCTCCCTGATATGGTCCCAATTCTCATATCTCTTTTAGTTTTGAGTGGAGCTACTTATACAACCATGTGGTGAATAAAGAGATTTATAATGGATAAATCTAAAATATTGTTGGCAATTCATCCATTTCACCCCGGCCCTCCCTTCCCTTGGGGAAGGGCTACAGTACATGGCTTTCCGCTTAAAATCATGGAAAATATAGGGAGGGTGGCTTTTTATACATATCTAATGTCTGATCTCTGTATCGCGATTATGCACTCGTGCCTGGTTCAATTGAAATTTTTCTATCGCAGAAGGGAAGCACTTTTTCATCATGTGTCGTAACAATAACGGTTTTCCCTTTCAAAATCTTCTTAAGATTCTCTAAAATTTTGAGTGCATTTTCTCTATCAACAAATGCTGTGGGCTCATCCATCATGATAATCGGTGTATCCCTCAATATGCCGCGTAATAGTGCAAGACGTTTCTTTTCCCCACCTGATAGCCCGGAATTTTTAAGCAATATCTTTCTGTCCTTTGATATCTTTCTCAGCAGCTCGCTCATGCCCAATTCATCTGCTATTTTTTCAATCTCCTCCCATGAAACTTCCCTTCCCAATGTAAGATTTTCATAGACACTCATATCCCCAAAGAACTGCGGTTCTTGCTCGATTATGCTTATCAGGCTCAAAACTTCACCTACACTCATTTTATTTATATCTCTACCAAAAATGAAAACCCTACCATCTGGCACGGGAAAGTGTTTTAAAAGAATATTCAGAAGGGTACTCTTCCCCATGCCACTTTCTCCCAGAATACATGCCCATTCCCCATTCTTTATTTCCAGATTGAGATTCCTTATGACGGGTTTCCCCTCCTCATGCCCAAATGTCAGGTCTTTTATTCTTATGGCGTGTTCACCGTTGCGATGGTTTGAAGATGGTAGCTCATCCACTTTGTAAGTTTCTTCCCGATTTAAAATTTCATGAATTCTCGAAAGTGAGACCTTCGCTGGTTCAATTGATGTGCTGAACGAGAGGATATACTGGAGCGGAGCCTTTACATAGTTGACATACATCATGAATGCGATAACAGAGCCTGCTGTAAATTTTCCATGAAGAATCAGAACTGCACCAAGAACAATAATGAAAAGCTGGACACTGATTGAGACGAGATAATTCAAAAATTTGCTGTAAAGGAAATTGAAAAGGAAAAGTTTCATGTAGCTCTTCACGTAGATGTCGTAAAGAGTTTTAAATTTCTCAAGGATTTTGCCCACTATCCCGAAGTTCCTCACGATGTAAGTATTAGATATGCTCTCGTCTAAAAAGCCGATAACACGCTGATAGTCTTCTTGTCTCTTCCCGGTGAGGGCTGGTGCCCTTTTCTGGTATAAGGACATCATCCCGATATAAATCGGTAATGGAATAATGCTGACAATTGTAAGAAGTGCCGACATTTTTAGCATGAAATACAGGGCACCCAACCCCATGAGTGTCTGAGCGATTAAGTCAAGATATGTGTCAATTATGAGCGGGTCTATTTTTTCGACATCGTCAATGATTCTCTGGAGATAAGAGCCAGAAGATCGGGAAATCACTTCTTTATATGGGATAATGTGAAGTTTTCTTAAGAGGTCTACTCTTAACCTCTTCTTCACCTCAACCTTTATTCGCTCAAGCCCATACGTGTAAATGTACATGATGAGCATATCCAGAAACCATAAAGCTGCGAATATAGTGACATTGAATTTCAATCCCGGTATATCTTTAGCCTCGGCAAGGTCCACAATCACTTTCAGCAGGTAAGGAAAAACTACATTTATGAATGTTGATACCAGTGCTGAAATTACAACTGCGAAAAGGATGAGTTTGTGCCCGGGCAAGATATATTGTAAGTAGAACCTTTTGATTGTTTTGCTATTCATTTCTCCTACCCTCGCGTTTTAAAAAAACAGAACCCACTAATAAGGTTTATTTTAAATGAAAAGGGAAAAAATTGGAAAGAGGAGGTGAGTTTGTTCGAATATTTCCGAACAAAATACTCCTTCCCCCCGCATAAATACGCGCGAGAGGATAAGAGGAGAGGGGCTACATTTTTCACTTTGTATAAAATGAACAATCAGACTTACTTGCTCACCCAGAGACAAAATGTCTTTATCTCAATTTTTAATTTTCAAGCGGAATGCCCATTTCTCCCACTTGCAAAGGGGGAAAGAAAATCGGGTATAGTTGTTTCTCAAATGTAGTAAATGAATTTTCGAGCAGGTTTAGAGAGACTTCAGATGGTTTTATTCAAAGTTGAGGTCTGTTTAAAGGGAACAAACCAGGTAAAGAATTTTCAACCAGAGCACTTGTCAACCATTCTGGCTCTCAATATTCTGTGTATTTCTTTGAGCTGCCACGGACTTTTTCAGCCGGGTACTTCTCCTCGTTCTTCTCGATTTTCCTGAATGCGGCCTCGAAGAGGTCAATTCCAAGTTTATCGGCGAGCATCGTCAGGTATAGAAATACATCTGCCATTTCCTCGGCAATATCGCTCTTTTTCTCATCTGGTAGATTACGGCTCTCATCCTCTGAAATCCACTGGAAATGCTCAAGGAGTTCTCCAACCTCTACGGCAATGGATATCGCAAGATTTTTGGGTGAGTGATACTTTTCCCAGTCTCTCTCTTCGGCAAATTTCCTCAGCTTTTCCTTAAGTCTTTCCCATTTTTCCATAAACTTATTATAAAGCCCTAAAACTCCCACTGGCTCAGCGAAGTCTTCTCTGACTTTTTGTGTTAACGTTAATCTCGGCTCTGACCGGGTGTGATGCGGATAAGGGGCTTTCCGCTCAAAAATCTGAAAGATTAAGATGCAAACCCTCGACACGACCTTTCACCAAAAAGGCAGTTATGGTCAATAAAGAATTTTAATATTACTCTCTCCTTTCATCCCATTCCCAAAAGTAATCATGCGGGGAGAGGATTTTTTGCGTTCGGAAATTCGAACAAGCTGAGATTTGTTTAAAAATTGAAGTTAGTGCCTGTATAATTCAGGTCTAAATGATATAAAAAGGGGTGTATCAGGTGATTGAAGTTAGAAATCTGGTGAAAAGATTCAGGCAATTTACAGCTTTATCGGGCATTAACTTTAGCATTCCAGATGGTGAGTTTGTGGCTGTACTTGGGGTGAACGGGGCAGGGAAGTCAACACTTCTCAAAATTCTATCCGGGATACTCTATCCAGACTCAGGCGAGCTGATGGTCAATAATTTCGTTCCCTACAAAAGAAAAAAGGAATTTCTGAAAAATATTGCGCTCGTTAACCCGCAGAAAACAAGGCTTATAATAGACCTTTCTCCTATGGACAATTTCAGGCTCTTTGGCAGTGCCTACGGACTCGGTAAAAAAGAAGTTCATAAGAAAGCAGAATCACTGGCCCAGATGCTAAATGTCAAGAGCAAACTAAAAAATCAGGTCAGAACCCTCTCCTTTGGCGAAAGAGTCAAAATGGAAATCATACTGGGACTACTTCACGCCCCATCAGTGATTTTTCTTGATGAGCCTTTCATTGGCCTTGATTTTATATCGAGAAAACAGCTCATCTCATTCCTTGATAAATTCAAAGGCAAGAAAACCCTGATTATTACTTCTCACATAATTGAAGGCATAAAAGAGCTCGTGGATACTGTTCTGGTCTTACATAGGGGTGAGATAGCAGCAAAAATGAGTACAGATGAAATCAAAGCAATTCTACAGAACAGAGTAACAATCGAGGTGAAGGCCGAGCAGGAAATAAAATTACCCCAGGTTTTTAAGGCAAAGAAGCATGGAGTTT
The DNA here is from genome assembly GCA_026991055.1 of Caldifarciminota bacterium. Lineage (GTDB taxonomy): Bacteria > Hydrothermota > Hydrothermia > B15-G9 > WFZT01 > WFZT01. The sequence goes on from JALXCE010000059.1 coordinate 7,401, forward strand.
ATAGTGCATTTGTGGATAAACACGATGAAGCCGCAATTTTGAAAGAGATAGAAAATATCCCCGGCATCCTTGAGATGAGCGTAAAGACACCCGAACTGGAAGATTTTGTAGAGGAGTTGATAACATCAAAATGATGCGATTTTACTGGATTCTCTTCAAAAAATACCTGAAATTGATAACTATTTACAGGGCAAACTTCGTGGGCTTTGTTTTTCAAAATATCCTCGTATTCATTTTGTTTATCATGTTTTTTAAATGGGCAGGAAATATTTCCATAATGAGCAGAAAAGAGCTGGTGATGTATTACTTCCTTTTGATGGGCTTCTTTAACCAGTTCATTCCCACTGTACAGGTTGGATTTTTCCAGTTTATAAGAAACGGTAAGCTGGATGGAATTTTAATCCTGCCAATAATGTGGGAGTACTATTTTATCGTTACTGATGCAGCAAGTATGTTTTTCTCATTTTTAATTAACATAGTTGTTTTCGGCATTTTGGCTATTTTTATGAAAAATTTCATTATCATAAATCTGAGCACACTGCCTGCCTTCATTTTAAGCAGTTTGCTGTCATTGATCCTCTATTTTGAGCTGCGTCTTCTCTTTACACAGACGGCATTCTATATCGAAAAGGACGAGGCCATGGCATGGTGGAGCTGGTTTATATCGAGATTCCTTTCCGGTGGAATTCTCCCTGTTATGATTTTCCCGGAACTGCTTAGAAAGTTGATTTATCTGACCCCTTTCCCATACCTGATTGATTTTCCCATATC
>JALXCE010000060.1 GCA_026991055.1 Caldifarciminota bacterium
AGGAAAACCAGCAGATAAATAACCTGCCTGTTTATATTCGATAGTATCTTTCCAATCGTATTCATCTCAAGTAAGGTTTCTCAATCCCGAGAATAATTCTGAGTGACATTCCAACCGAACCTAAGGCCACACCTATGAGAATTCCACGCTGTGCGGCAAGGTTGGGAATCTGCATAACCCATTCAGCCAGCTTTGGCATTCCGTGCCACATTTGCGCTCCCACAGGCACCCTTCCAAGCATAACAATGACAGCCGCTGTCAGTAGCAGTGAAGCTTCTATTGTACGAATCTTCATGGCCCTGTAAGCTGCCGACGCGATGAAAAACGCAAGAAGGGCAAACATCGTGGACTGAAGTGGCACCTCTGCATAGTTGAAGATAAACATGAAGGGAGAGTTAGGAGCAAATGCATCTCCATATTTCTCGATGGAATAAACACCGAGGACAAAGGTCAAAAGGAATCCCAGAAGCAGAAATCCGCTGTAGAGCACATTTTGCCTGCGCCTGATTTTGTTCCAGTGGTTGGTGAAAAGACTCCATACACCGATTAGCATGGCAACACCGGTAACCACGGAATACCAGACGAGCATCTTTTGCTGAAGCCCGCCAAATGGCCTGTGCGGCACAAAGAACGCCAGAATGGCAAAAAGTGCCGTGAATCCCGATATTAGAAAAGGTATCTCCGTTCTCATTTCGCTATCAACAGTTTTGCAAGGTCAAAAAGACCGACAAATTTAAATAAAATCGCAACCACAAGAAAAACAATGATCAGGGCCTTTGCATAATCCTCGGCTTTTAGAGACCCGAGGATAACCGGATCCTTTGAAAGATAGGCCGAAGCAGCAAGCATTTCCTCTCCAATTAATGTGTAGTCACAGGCAGCCACAAAGAATGGTAACTGAGTCGTGGATGTTGTTCCTGCAATCTGAATTGCACCGATGGAGTAGGCTGTTTCCGCCAGAATAAGGGATTCAGCATAGAAATAACCCTGCAGGAAAACGGCTCCAGGCTTTTCCCTCATCAAGATACCATCAACACCGGCCGTGTATCCAAACTGGTCACTGGTGAGGTAAAAGATATTGTTTGCATTATAGAGGTCGGGACGTCCTGCATCGAGGTACGCCTCCTTTACAACCTCCTGAGCCGTAGTCATCACCATGGGGTCTGCATTTGGCATGATCAGGTCAACTTCATACTCTGCCGCTTTTTTAGCCACCCTTCTCAGAATACTCAAACTTGCAATCGTGGGGATAGAGTTGATTCCAAGGAGCCCCGGGATATAGACGATGGGCTTGCCAAGCTCTGCAGCACGACCTACCGCATCATCAATAGCCTCAAGTCCTGAAATCTTTCTTATAAATAATCCTTTGCCTTTTCTTGCCTGCTCGATGAAATAGACGAATAGGCCGCCAAGGATAAAAATTGCAATGAGAATTCCCCAGCGGTTTTTATTGAACCACGTGGCAACTGTTTTTACAGGCCCGATAACTTCTGATTCTTCGCGCGTTCCATCCTTTTTGATCCCAACAATTTTGTAATAATACTCGCGTCCGGGTTTCAAACCACGGTCCTTATAAACGGGGCCTATGACGAAATCCTGAACAAGCTTTAGATTATCCGGTGATGTGCCTCTGTAAATTTCAAAGCTCTTGTATTCGCCAGTTTTCCATGGCAATTCAATAGTAATACTTGTCCCATCGTCATTGGGTGTGTCATAGACGTGGACGTTGAGTGAAATCAATGCTACAAGCAAAAGCCCAATCATTGCCGTGTATTTTATTGCACCCCCCATAAACATTCAAATGAGGTTGAAAATCTGTGGCAAAATTGTTGGCAAATCGTTTTTCTGAGAAATTTGTGAGGAAAACTTAAACCTCAAAGATTGTCATCGGATATATTAACTCCAGTTAAATGTTTTTATATTTGCCTGGCAAATTTTGTTAAAACATCCTTAACCCAATCCGGGAGTGAAGGATATTCATCAAAACTCAAAATCGCCCCAAAGTATATTTCAAACGATTGTGAAGGAAATTTTGTCTCAAAATCTTTCTTGACATCAGGATACTTCCATTGGTGTAGTCTCAGCAGATAGGCAGCATCAAATGGGTCTTTCCAATCTACTCTCCTTCCAGCAACGTAAATTTTGTTTAGGAATAAATCATAGTCATCGGGTATCCTGATGCCTCTAAATTTTTTTACGGTTCTCAAATTTTTGAATGGAAAGAAAACGAAAGATACTTTAATCCCATCTATCACGAAATCCACGTTATCACCAGGTACTTCATAAGATTCTACCGTGAAAAACTTCCGTACCCTATCTATTAACCTGTTGACACTAAAAACTCGAGATGTTAGAAAATCAAGATCATCGCTTTTGCGATGGTTGTATCTAAACAT
>JALXCE010000061.1 GCA_026991055.1 Caldifarciminota bacterium
TGAGAGTGGGACTTTCCTTTGTTAAAGCCATAGAGCTTGTATTCAAAATCCCTGTTGTCAGTGTGAATACCCTTGATGCTCTTGCCCACGAGATACCTTTTTGTCACGAAAATATGAAGGTTTATCCCATCATTGACGCACAAAAGGGACAGGTATATACAGCCGGGTACGAATGTAAAAACAGTCAGCTTGAGAAATTTGAAGACTATACCATAAAAAAACCCGAGGAGATTCCAGAAGGGGTATTTGTAATTGGTGGAGGCAGGGGGATAGAAAAATTCCCGCAAGCGATCAGAAAGAAATTCCCGTCTTCCCTTACAGTTGCCAGGCTGGGGCTTTTGAAGTATTTAAAAAGTGGTGCTGAGGATGTGGCACTACTTGAGCCATTTTATCTGAGATTAACCGATGCAGAAGTCAGATTTGGAAAAACGGATAAAACTTATCCAATTGAAAAATGAGCACATAGACGAGGTCTATGAAATAGAACGGCTGAGTTATTCTAATCCCTGGACAAAATTCGGATTTTATGCCGAAATCAGAAACCCCTTTTCCATGCCCTATGTATTAACTCTTGACAAGAAAATAGCGGGGTATATTGTACTCTGGGATTATGGTGAATCCTTACACATTGCCAATATAACTGTACATCCTGACTTCAGAAGGATGGGATTGGGGCGATATATGATAAGATTTGCAAAAGAGAAGGCGCGCGAATTGGGCATGAAGGCCATTACCCTTGAGGTGAGAAAGTCAAACGAGCATGCCCGGCGTCTCTACGAGAGCGAGGGGTTTGTTGCCATTGGGGTGATAAAGGGTTATTATCCAGATAATCATGAGGACGCGGTGGTCTACAAATATGAGATGTGAATACCCTTATTGCGAAATCCAGCGTTTCTCACAAACCTGGCTGATGAAACTCATAGCACTTGTAGATGCCGGGATGATTTTGTTCTTTCTTTACATCATGTACCAGCAGTTGGTTCTCGGACATCCCTTTGGCAACCATCCAATGTCAAACACTGGTCTCATCGTTAGTGGCTTCATAGTGATTGCTATTTTTGTAGTGATTTTCGTGCTGCTTTACAGCATGGCATTAATAATTGAGGTCCGGGACGATGGGATATATTTCAAGCTTAAACCCTTTCATTCCAGTTATCACAGGATTTCGTGGAATGAGATTAAGGACATCAAAGTTGTGAATTATGGTTTCTTCCGATATGGAATAGGAGTTCACTGGGGACCCGGCTGGAAAACCTACACATTGCTTGGCTCCAGCGCCATCAAAATTAAAAGAAAAGAAGGCTCAGACATCATTATAAGTTCAATCCGTCCGAGGGAATTCCTGGACACAGTAAAGTCCTATCTGAACAGTTTCCAAGAGTAGAGCCTGTTCGAACATTTCCAAACGCAAAATTTCCTCTCCCCGCATAAATTTAAGCAGGGAGATGTTAAATGAGGGTCCAAAATTCCCCTGTCAAGTCCTGAAATATGTTGACACTTAAAAGGGGAACTATCATCAGCATGATCTACCCCCTGTCTTCACCTCAAATCCCTCTATCTCTACTTCTCCACTATAAACCTCGCTCGGCGTCGCATACCCCAACGACTGATGCGGCCTCTCCTCATTGTACAACTCTATCGCCTCCTCCACCGCCCTCTTTATCCCCATTTTGAATACTTCCCCCAATCCGTATTCCCTCTTTAACGTCCCCATCACCCTCTCCGCGTACGCATTGTCATATGCATTCCCAACTTCCCCCATGCTCGCTCTTATCCCATTTCTACCCAAATACTCCAAATACCCCCTGCTACTGTATTGACTGCCATGATCGCTGTGATGTATCAGCCCCTTCACCTCCTGACGTCACCCACGAATTTCTGGATAATAACACCTTATCCCTTGCCACGTCTTCAAAAAGGTGTACTACGCTCAATATTTGAACACTCTCTTTATACGGTATAAACGAATATATCCTTTCGATAAAATTGTTGATTTAGTGCGAAAAATCGAATTTCTCGCCCAGATTGCATTGTATAAATATACATGATGAGCAAAAACATGGGTGATGTCAGCCTTCACCTCACCCCGTGCATTCTCCACCGCCATCTCCAATGCCGACAACGCATTCCCCCATTCCAGTGTCTTCCCCAAACTCCACCCAACTACCTTCCTGCTGTACAAGTCCATCACTATAAACAAATACCTGAATCTACCATTGCTTATCTCTATGTACGTGATATCCGCTACCCACACCTTGTTCGGCCCGTCTATTACCTCTCCCACCAATAAGTTCGACATCCGCTTCACCCCTGGCCACGTCGTCCTGTTCTTCCGCCTCCTTCTCTTCACAAGTAAATCATTCGCCCTCATTAGCTCAAACAACCTGTCTCTA
>JALXCE010000062.1 GCA_026991055.1 Caldifarciminota bacterium
CTCCTTTACCCTCATTCTGATTTTTGGTGCAAGTCTGTACCTATCGCTCACCATTTTTGGCATACTCCAGACAGAGCGGAGGAATGTGGAAATTGATGTATATCTAAAAGAAGACCTGCCCCGGGAATTAAAGGAAAAGCTCTATTCGACCATCCAGGGTTTTGCAGGGGTTAAAGATATTGACATCGTGACAAAAGAAGAGGCACTCAAAATTTTTAAAAATCGGTACTCAGAGTACAGCGACGTGGTGAGCGTTTTTCAGGATATTCCTTTTCCCGAGAGTTTTGTTATCCACCTCAAACCCACCTGGAAAAATCCTGAGCTTATGGAGCATCTTGTGAAAGAGATTTCGGTACTCCCAGGTGTGGATGAGGTATATGCAGGCACAGGATGGATTGCAAAACTTTCAAAGATTTCAGCATTTTTTATCACAGTCTCCATCGTGCTTCTAATCGGTCTCTTTCTTGCTATAAGCTACGTTATTTATCAGACCATCAGATTGATAATAAACTCAAGACGTGAGCTCATAGAAATCCTCGACCTTGTTGGCGCTACAAAGTCCACAATCGAGATTCCGTATCTTATAAACGGAACACTCTATGGATTTGTCGGTGGTTTGTTTGCAGCCATTGTGCTAAAACTCTCCCTCGTGCTTGTCGGGACTCTTCTCTCCTACCACCTCCCAGACCACTGGTTTATTTATCCTTTGCTCGTCCTGATAGGCCTCGTAATCGGTCTCATTGGCTCGTACCTCTCATTTGAAGAAATTCTACCATGAAGCTCATTCTCATCCTTCTCCTTGCGACATCGTCCTATCAGGCGAAAATCAGAAAATACGAAAAGGAACTGAAGAAACTCCACAAAGAGCTCGTTCAGATTCAGCGACAGAAAAAGGGAGTGATAAAACAGATCCGCGTAATTGACCGGCAGCTTGACGTCCTTGAAAACATGCTCGAAACCCAGAGAGAGCAGGAGGATAGCCTGAGAAGGTCCATAAAAAGGCTCAAGCGAGATATTGACAGTTTGCAGACCGATTTGACGTATAAACAGACAGTTTTGAAAACCTATCTTGTCAGGCTGTACAAGTATGGAGAGCCCAATCTACTTGAAATCATTCTTCAGGGCAGAAACCCTTATGAGTCTTACAGAAGGGCAAAGATTTACAACTTCATCCTTACAAAGGAGAAAAGGTTATACGAACAGGTAGCCTCAGACCTCAAAGAATTGAAGAAAAAGAAGGAGCTCTTACGTCAGCAACTTGTAGAAGTTACGAAGATTGAAAAGGATATCACTTATCGGAGAAACCAGCTTGCCCGTAAGAAGAGAGAAAAGAGGGCTCTTTTGAAGAAAATCAAAAACCGCGAGGAGTTGAAAAAGTACAGAATCAAAAGGCTTGAGCTTGCAAAGAAACGATTGGAGAAATTACTCAAAAAAATCGAGAAAAGGCCCAGGAAGAGGGTTTATGTCTCGAAGAGCAAGACTTATATCTGGCCTGTGAGGGGAAGAGTTATATCAAAATTTGGGGTAGTTGTTCATCCCAAATACGGCACGAAGGTTAACAACATAGGGATTGATATAAAGGCGAAACCAGGGGCAGAGGTTGTGGCGTCGAGGGACGGTGTGGTGGTCTATTCAGGACCTTTTATCACATACAGGGGAGTGGTTATACTTGAGCATGGCAAGGTTTACACAGTCTATGCAAATCTCAATAAAATTCTTGTAAAGAAGGGACAGGTTGTGAATCAGGGAGAGGTTATAGGTGAGCTTTCTCCCTACGACCCTGTGCTGCACTTTGAGATTAGAGTTAGGGGGCGGGCTGTTAATCCTTTAAAATATCTAAGATGACCAGAACAACTGAAAATATTGCCTTTTTCATCTCTGCCCTTATCCTGCTGATACTCTCTATTTATCTTGGTTTTCCCCTCGAATACCTCGCCATCCTGTACTCTGGCCTTGCCGCGTATCTCTTTTACCTTGCAAGGGAAAATCCAACTGCCAACACACTCTTTGTCATCGCCCTTTCGTTCTTTCTGTTTTTACTCCTCTCCAAGCTCAAAAATGTGCTCTTCCCTTTCGGTCTCGGGCTCCTGGTCGCTTTCCTGCTCTCCCCCCTCGTGGATAGACTCGAAAAATACCGGGTTCCACGGATTTTCACTTCTCTTTTGATTTTGAGTCTGTTCCTTGGATTGCTCACACTTATCGGGGTTTACGTGGGGCATCAATTCTCAAAGGAGTTGAGCATTTTTACTACCAAATTGCCGGGATTTCTTCTGAAATTGAGAGCCCAGGCACTTGAAAAATTCTCAAAATATGACGCGCTGAAAAAGGTCTTTGAAAACTTACCTGATATCGGGACGATTATGGGTGAATTTGTAAAGAGATTGCCGT
>JALXCE010000063.1 GCA_026991055.1 Caldifarciminota bacterium
TGTATTTCAACGCAAATATTGAGAATAGCTATGACCGTCTTCTTGCCCGTTCGAAAAATTCCATGACTTACCAGGTGGGATACAAACGTCAGGGGAATGAAGGAAGGGTGTTTCAGTTTACGACTGGATTTGACCTAAAGCTGGAGAGGAGAGGCAAAAGCTATTTAGGCAAGAGGAATTTGATGCTCAGAGGATTTTATTCGACACCACTTGGAGATTTTCTGAAGTTAAATCCCTCCGCCGGACTGGACTTTCTCGAATATTTTGGAACTTCCAGAAATCCTCTCGATAACTCAGGCTGGTCCGCCTCTCTTGTGGCTGATGTAGTGCCTGCCAATCTACGCCTCACCTTTGGTAATGAGAGTAAAAATCTCTACAAAGAACTCCGTGGCAATGCGATTTTTAATAAAAATTTCAGCTACAGGCAGTTTGATGTGTTTTTAAAATACAATCTGGAAAGAAGACATCAGAGATATGTAATCCAGCAGGAACAGGTACTAAAAAATACCACGCAGTCAATTGATATTCTCGTTAAACGGTCGTTTTTCTATAACAGCCGGGTAGAGATGGATTATAGCGGTGACTTCGATTTTCTTGATTACGGAAAGGATAACTTCAAAACCAACAACAGGAAAAACTACTCTGTGAATTTCAGATTTTTCAGCCAGGTGAGAAGTTTTAACTTTCTTCTGAACTTTGAGACCGGAAAAGATCTCCTTGATTATAAGGTGATAAAAAACGACGAGGATGCTGGATTCAATAGATTGGCCCTTAATGTTCAAAGAGTCGGGAACTTATTTGGAGGATGGTCTCTTGATGCATTCATCGAGAGATACAACTATCCACTCCTCAAAATCTCACCAATGCGGGACTCAAGGAAGTTACACCAGGAGCTTTTCATTGGCTACAACTTCAGGAATGTTTACACGAATGTGCTGAAGTTTACCGCTTCCCGTTATGACCTCTCCTACATCAAGTCCTACTATTCGGCAAATTCCAAGTACACGTACAAACTTCTCTTGCAGGACCAGTCCTATTTTACGCGTGGGAATCTGCAATTTTTCACCATTTTTGAGCTATTTTCACAGTTCTCTATCTTCCCCTATGATGCCTTCAAAGGGATTTACACCCGGTATTTTCTCAATAATCTGGGCCTGAAAAAGGGTGAAAGTAATCTATGGCAGTTAAAATTCAAATTTCAGGATCAGGGAAGTTTTATCCGGGATGTAGAGTCTGGAGAGTATTTTTACGTAAAAAGACTTTCCGTTTTCGAGGCGCTTTTTCTTTCTCACACTTATCTTGCTGAGTTCAGAGGAGCGCAGGTATTTTCAAAAAATTCCATTCTTGTGAGGTATAGAAAGCCGGTCAATTCACCGAAGGAGCTTGAGCTTAAGGACCTTGGAATTGGAATTGCCATCAGGTCAGAGTCGTTGTCTCTCGAGCTAACAAGGATGATCAGATTCGGGGCAAAGGATTACTTTACCTTTGAAGCATCATACAGTCGCAGTTTATGAGAATACTACAGGTTTCTGATTCATTTTACCCCTTCAAGGGAGGTGTGGCGGAGCATATTTATCATCTCTCAAAGGAGCTGATTGCGAGGGGACATGAGGTTGTGGTTTTGACGACCAATTATCCGGGGTGTGGGAGGGGCCCCCGCGTTCCGCGGGGGCCCCTCCCACACCAACGTCTCGGCCATGTTCTCATCCTTCCACCCCTTAAAATCTTTAACTATTCCAGCATCACCGTTACCCTCGTAAATCCCCTTGAAGTTCGAGATTTCCTCAAGAATAAAAAATTTGACATAATCCATACCCACGGCCCACTGACTTTCAACCTGCCTCAGATGGCCCTGCACTATTCAAAATCCTGCAATGTGGCCACTTTTCACACCAAATTCGTCGGCTTCAACTGGAATAAAATCTTCAAACTTTTCTTTGGAAGGGAGGCAAGGAAAATCCATACTGCCATATTCGTCTCAAAAACTGCCTACGAGACGGCAAAGACTTTCAAAATCCCAGATTATGAAATTATTCCCAACGGGATTGATACCAAGAGATTCACCCCCCATGGCCCTAAAATAAATTTTGATAAACCTGTGGTACTTTTTGTCGGAAGGCTCGAGAGAAGAAAGGGTCTTGATGTTCTCATTAAGGCAGTAAGAGGAATGGACGTATCGCTTGTCGTTGCTGGTGATGGGCCCCTTAGAAAGATTTATGAGCAGATGGCACCAGATGCAAAATTTTTAGGTGAAGTGGAGCCTGATGAGCTTCCCAAAATCTATCGGTCTGCAGATGTATTTGTTGCGCCTTCCATCGCAGGAGAGAGCTTTGGCATAGTGTTACTTGAGGCCATGGCCTCCGGTGTGCCTGTT
>JALXCE010000064.1 GCA_026991055.1 Caldifarciminota bacterium
GAGCTCCGGGATGCCGTAAACAGTTTTTGGGAGGTAGGCTGGAGCCGGATGTTGCATTTTATACCATTTTTCGTAGGTCTGTGGGTTTTTGAAACGGGAATCACCGGAGAGGTCTATCACCTTCACTCCGTTATTTAAGAATTTTTCGGCAAATTTAGCAGACTTTCCGTGAGGGAGAGCAAGGAAGACAATGTCAATGTCGGTAAAATTAAGTGCCTCAACATGGAAGATGAATGGGAATTTGTATTCGTGCAAGCTGGGGAATAAGAAGTCTATACGTTCAGACCTGTGCTCATCTGAGGTAGCAAAAACTACGTCCGTAGCGTAATGGTTTTGAAGCAGACGAAGGAGCTCGATGCCGGTGAAGCCGGAACCTCCGACAACTCCTGCCCTCACCATCCTTTTGCCTCCGTATTGAAAATTTTTACAAAAATATACCTCTCCATTCTTCTTACTCCTTCCCGGGATTCTTTTTCACTTGATCCCGGGTATTACAAAGGTCTTCTATAAGGGAATCTAACTGGTGAGCCGCTTTGAATCTTCAGGGTATGAGATTTTATTGTCTCATATTTTTTCATTTTGGTTGTATAAGTATACGAATTTGGTTATGGCATGTCAAGGGATGGTAGAGCTTGTCCGAAAATTCCCCCCTCCTCTCCTTTCCCACGCACTTTGTGCGTGGGGGAGGAACAAGATGGGGGGTAAATTTTTCCTCAAAAATCAAAGAATTTGAAATTTTTTCGAACAGGCTCAGGGATGGTAGAACATCTTGATAAGTCCTTTCAAAATTTCTCCCGCGCGAATTAATGGATTGTACTATTTTCTTTGATTCCATGCAAAAATATCTTCCTTCCTGCGTAAATTTGTTGGAGACCTTATGTTCGCTGCTCTCACAAACGCTAATTGCGTGGATGGTGCCCTATTTTCCCATTCTCCCCTGGCTGCCACTTTTGGGGTAAAGAAGAGAAAATAACCCAGTCCTGTCAGCAATATGTGGAAACTTGTCAAAAGTGCAGAAGAGAATTTCCAGTTCTTGAGCAGTTTTTCAGGAAAAATCCTGAACAAATACCGAGGGGTATTTCAGGATTGCTCACACTCTTTCTTTTTCAAATATAGGCTGCGGCTTTTTCTGATGAGATATAGGGAAATTACAAGTGCGACCACAACTGTGAGGGATATAATCGTCTCATATTCGTATATTTTCACCTTTTGCATCGTAAGTTCCTCAACAGAGTGTGCCCCAATTATAAGTATTTTTCTCACTCCTGAAATGATTCCAATGAAAAGGAAGGGCTCTACAGTAAGAGAGCGGGATTTTAGATAATTTAACACAAGCCAGATGATCTCGAGTAAAATGAGGATGAGGAGAATATCTTCCAACACCCTCAGGGTAAGGTGCACAACTGACTGGTGTAGCAAAAGACCATCAAAAAAGTTATAGAAGGCATACGCAAAAATAACGATGGAAATTATTATGAGGAAGGCGGAGATACCTGTATAAACAATATCATCAAACGTCTCTAAAATACCGATAATTTTTTTCATCGTAAGAATTATAAAATTTCGCGCCACTCATGTAAACGCTTCTGAGCCTGTTAGAAAAATCTGAACCAAATCGATCACTACAAAGTGTTAATAAAACCAACAGCTTCACATAAAAAGTTTTTCCTCCCCCTGCATAAATTTGCTTGCGGGGAGAGGATGAAAGGAGAGGGGAAACATTAAAAATTTTTATCAGAAATCCATCCTTCACTTGCGGGGAAAGTTCGTGGCAAGGATTCTCATTTTGATATTTTAAATTTTCGAGCGGAAAGCCCTCTCCCTTGCCCTCCCCCGCTTGCTGCGCAAGCGGGGGAGGAATATTGTCTCGTAGATATCCCACAAGTTAGGCAATGTAAATAAAAGCTAACACGGTCCAATTGTGCAAACACCAATCCTGGAGGGGGATTTTCGAACGAGGTCAAACGCTTCTTGACTAAAAGAGGGGATAGGTGTTATAAATAAAACTCAAACTTGCGGGCGTAGCTCAGAGGGAGAGCATCAGCTTCCCAAGCTGAGGGTCGCGGGTTCGAATCCCGTCGCCCGCTCTTATTTTGAAAATGATATTTTTTGCCCTTCTTATTTCTCTTTCAACATCCCCTAAACTCGTTAACTCCATAGTCACCCGAAATTGGCCTGCAATCTACAACTCTGCCACCACTGATAAGCCCGATGATAGGTTCTTTTTCGTGGTTTCTCTCTTACGCATGAGAAAGTACGATATTCTCTATCAGTACTATTCCACGAGGACGCATAAACTCTCAAAACCCGAATTCTTCGCCTTTCTTTACTCCTTATACAACACACCTTCAGCAGGCAGTATGTTTTAC
>JALXCE010000065.1 GCA_026991055.1 Caldifarciminota bacterium
TCGCCTTGCCTTTCCACAACAATGCGTGGTTCGAAAAATTAGGAACCTGCGCAAGAATAATTAACGAGATAAGAAGATTCATGCTCTGCCTCCTTTTGGGAGTTATTATAAAGTAACTGACTGGGATAGTTTTTCCATGAGAATGCGGCTTATACCTTTGAACGGCACTACAACATTATAATTTCAACAATGAAAATCAGACAGTTGAGAGAAACGGACATCGATGAAGTAGCAAGAATAATGTCAAGCACAGAGCTCTGGCAGCGTTACGGTGTGGATTTCGAGTCCGCAAGGAAAAGATTTAAGCAAGCTCTAAGGGGAAAAGCCCATATGTTCGTAGCAGAAATAGAAGGGAAGGTCGCAGGTTTTCTATGGTATGTACCCCGAGGTGCCTTTGACAGGAGCGGTTACATCGAGCTCATCGGTATTAAAAACACATATCGGGGCAGAGGCATTGGCAAAGCCCTTATGGAATTCGTTGAAAAGGAATTTAATCCAGACGACATCTTCTTACTGGTCTCGGATTTTAACAAAGAGGCCCAGAAATTTTACGAAAAACTTGGATTCGTAAAAATTGGAGAAATCAAAGACTACGTGGTAAAAGGTATAACAGAGTTTATCTATCACAAAAAGAGGAGTGAGAGATGAGCGATTTTGAAGGTATATTCCCATATCTTGTATCACCTGTCAATCACGACGGGACAGTAAAGGAAAAGGTCATGAAAGACCTCATAAACCACCTGATCGAGTCAGGTGTTCATGGAATCACTGTACTTGGCAGCACAGGTGAATTTGCATACCTGAACTGGGAACAAAAAAAGGAAATCGTAAGGGTGGCCGTTGAGGCAGCCGGTGGATGGGTTCCCGTCATTGCCGGTGTTTCACACGCCTCATCAGTCGAAGCCGCATCACAGGCAAAAGAGTTTGAGAAAATGGGAGTAGATGGCATCCTGGCTATCCTTGACACATATTTTCCTCTGAAAGAGGACCAGATTGTGGAATATTTCAAAACCATAGCCGAATCCGTAAACCTTCCCATTGTGATTTACAACAACCCAAAATTCTCCCGTACCGACTTGAGCGTTTCAGTTATAGAGAAACTCGCAAGAATCCCGAACATCGAGTACCTCAAGGACGCATCGGGCAATACAGGAAAACTCCTTACGGTAATGACAAGAGTTGGCAACAAACTGAAAATCTTCAGTGCTTCAGCCAGTATCCCTCTATCTGTGATGATGTTTGGTGGTGTGGGCTGGATGGCAGGGCCTGCGTGTGTCATTCCAAGACAGGCCGTGAAACTTTATAACCTCGCAAAAGCAAAAAACTGGGACGAGGCCATAAAACTTCAGAAAAGACTCTGGAGAATTAATGAGGTCTTTCAAAAATATGGCCTTGCTCCATGTATAAAAGCTGCTCTTGAAATTCAGGGATTTCCAGTGGGAGACCCAATTCCCCCTCTCAAACCACTTGATGAAGCTCAAAGAAAGGAGATCGCGGATATTCTCGAATATCTCGATAGCGAATAATCATCCGGATATCTCTTCAAGGGAGTAAACATCGGTTTTCACACCGTTTACGATTGAACGTGCGGCAAATCTCGCCGCATTCACCGATGTGTATGATGGGATGTTGTATAAAAACGCCGCCCTTCTGATCTTCACAGAATCAAGATACGCACTCTTACCTGACGGTATATTGATAACCATCACTACCTCACCCTTTTTCATGCGTCCCACTATTCCCTCACTCCCCTCGCTCAGTTTGCCCACACTTTCGACCTTTATGCCATGCTTCTCAAGATACCTCGCAGTTCCTTCAGTGGCTATTATTTCAAGACCTGCCTTTTTGAGCATCTCTGCAATATCCAATATCCTGGGCTTTGCAGAATCTCTGACACTGATAAAAACCTTCCCTTTCCCATCACCGGGCAACTGGAATCCTGCTGCAATTTGAGACTTGTAGAATGCCTCTCCTGGTGTCCGCCCTACCCCCATAACCTCACCTGTTGAGCGCATCTCTGGGCCAAGGATCGGGTCAACTCCCGGGAACTTGTTGAATGAAAAAACCGCTTCCTTGACAGCATAAAAACCGTGATTTCTACTTCCAATACCAAACTCCCGAAGCCTCCGACCTAACATCACCTTTGTGGCAACCTTTGCAAGAGGTACTCCAGTTGCCTTTGAAATAAAAGGCACTGTCCTCGAGGCCCTCGGATTGACTTCTATTACGTAAACCTCACCCTCCATCACCGCATACTGGACGTTCATTATACCTTTGATCTTCAACTCCTTCGCAATTTCCACTGTAATCTCTTCCACCTGTTTAATTATCCCATCCGGGAGCATGTACGGAGGCAAAATCATCGCAGAGTCACCAGAATGGATACCTGCTTCATGGATGTGCTCAAGGATACCGCCAATATAAACATCTTCACCATCGGAAATGGCATCAACATCAATTTCATAGGCATCAATAAGAAATTCATCCACAAGAAGTGGCCAGCCGATAGTCTCATTTTCAAGGTAAAATTCAAGCTCTTTTCTGTCGTGAATGATGCCCATTGCCCTGCCGCCGAGCACGTAAGATGGACGAACAAGCACAGGATAGCCAATAAACTCAGCAACCTCAATTGCCTCGACAGGGGTTCTCGCAATACCACTCCTCGGCCGTTTAAGACCCAGCTTGTCCAAAAATTCCTTAAATCTCTCTCTATCCTCGGCACGGTCTATGGCATCGAACTCAGTTCCAAGTATTCTGACCCCGTAGCGGGCCAGTTTACGGGCCATGTTTAAAGGTGACTGCCCTCCAAACTGAACGATAACTCCAAGCGGATTTTCCTTCTCGATAATATTCATCACGTGCTCAAAATCCACGGGCTCAAAGTAAAGTCTGTCAGAGGTATCGTAATCAGTGGAAACGGTCTCCGGATTCGAATTGACCATGATTCCATTATACCCTTCCTCCTTTATAGCAAAAATACTGTGAACACATGCGTAATCAAACTCAATCCCCTGCCCTATTCTATTGGGGCCGCTACCGAGAACAATAACGCTCTTTTTGCTGGTTTTAACGTAAAGAGGGGGCTCCTCATCTTCCTCTTCGTAGGTGGAGTAAAAGTATGGTGTATAGGCCTCAAACTCAGCCGCGCATGTATCAACGACCTTAAAAACTGGTTTTATATGCTCTTTTTTGCGTAGAGACCTCATAAAATTCTCATTGGTGCCGGTAAGCTCTGCTATTCTTTTATCAGAGAATCCCCACTCCTTTGCCTTCCGCACCGTCTCTGCTGTAAGACCACCTATACCCTTACCCCGTATTTCACTTTCAAGCTCAACGATTTCCTTTATCTGGTAGAGAAAAAATGGGTCAACACCAGTTAGCCTCTGGACATCATCAACGCTAAATCCAAACCTGAAGGCATCAGCAATGATGAAAATCCTCTCCGAATTGGGCATCTCAAGCTTTCGTGCAATGTATGCCCTTACTTCTTCTAAAAGGTCTCCTTTGAAAAATCCCTTATTTATCAGGGGCTGCACCACGGAGCGCAAGCCCGAAGAGTTGATCTCAAGCGAGGAAATGGCCTTTAATAGAGCCTCTCTGAAATTCCTTCCAATTGCCATAACCTCACCCACAGACTTCATCTGGGTGGTGAGGGTAGGGTCAACCTCGGGGAATTTTTCAAATGCAAACCTTGGGATTTTAACAACTACATAGTCGAGGGCAGGTTCAAAGGATGCGGGAGTTTCGCGTGTTATATCGTTTGGAAGCTCATCAAGTGTATAGCCAATGGCAAGCTTTGCAGCAATTTTGGCAATGGGGAATCCCGTGGCCTTGGAAGCAAGGGCAGAGGAGCGGGATACCCGAGGATTCATTTCAATAATGTACATCTCACCATTGGAAGGATTAACGGCAAACTGAATATTCGAGCCTCCTGTATCAACACCGATCTCGCGAATTATTGCAATTGCCGCATCCCTCATTCTCTGGTATTCTTTATCACTCAGGGTTTGCTGAGGGGCAACTGTTATGGAATCACCTGTATGAACCCCCATGGGGTCAAAGTTCTCAATAGAACAGACGATGACTACATTGTCATTCTTATCCCTCATTACCTCAAGCTCAAACTCTTTCCAGCCTGCGACAGACTTCTCGATTAAAACTTTACCAACAGGACTCATCCGAAGGGCAAGCTCAACAAGGGATTTGAAATCCTCCTCCGTCTTGGCAATGTTTCCACCGGTTCCGCCAAGGGTAAATGAGGGCCGAATCACAACGGGGAATCCAAGGTCTCTTGCAATTTCAAAGGCCTCTTCGACACTTCCAGCATAGCCAGACTCAGGAACTTTGAGCCCGATTCTCGTCATGGATTCGATAAAAAGCTCCCTATCTTCTGCCTTTTTAATAGCCTCAATGGAGGCACCTATGAGCTGAACCCCGTATTTTTCAAGAATTCCAGCATCATGCAGTGCAACGGCAAGATTCAGTCCTGTCTGTCCACCGAGTGTGGGAAGCAATGCATCGGGCCGCTCTTTTTTAATGACTTTTTCAACAAATTCAACGGTGAGGGGCTCAATATATACGGAATCAGCCATGTCGGGATCAGTCATAATCGTGGCCGGATTGGAGTTGATGAGTATAACTCTGATGCCTTCTTCTTTGAGACTTTTAACAGCCTGGGAGCCAGAATAATCAAATTCCGAGGCCTGGCCAATTATAATAGGGCCAGACCCGATGATTAGAACGGATTTTATATCCTCTCTCTTTGGCACAGTTGCATAATTATACAATAAACTCTCTCATAATTTCACCGAAAGGCCAAAGGTGGGCACTGGAAAATTAATGGCTGATGGGCTACTATTCTTTGAAAGAAGGTTATAAATTCCCATGTAAAGCGAGGATTCGTGAGAGCGGATTCTAAAGTTTCGCATCAGGAGGACATCCAGTCTAAAAAAACCCGGTTCCTTCTGCCCTTTCAGGAAAAATAGTTCCATTCTTTGAACGAGTCTCATAACCCAATAGGTTTTTTCATTCCACCTCTTTGAAACCATAAGATCAAAATTTAGACCAAAATCTTTATCTGGCCGGAACGAGTGCATACCCCAGATGCTTAATGCCAGACCTGATCTTTCTCCAACCATTCTCTGAAATTTACCATAGTATCCGAATCCAACCAGACTATCATCTATATTGTGTCTAAAAAACATCCTCATATTACCAAAACCTGTCACAAGGTAAAATGTGCGTCCGGTGGTGTCAGGATTTAAAGACAGGGCATCCTTGTTTTTGACAAGTTTAAAAAACTGGTTTGTAACGCCCGTGGAAATGTAGAACATTTTATAGGAAAAGTAATTTAAACGAAGTTTGATGCCAGGAGATGCGTTTTTTAGCAGTCCACTTGTGTCAGTTATCGTGCTAATTGGATCAATTAGAATCCTCTTGTAAACGATGAAATCAAGGTATGGCTGCATGATTATTGACCCCGTGGCAATGTCAAACCATGCTCGTGTGAAAAGCGAATTTCTACTGAATTCAAAAGTCTCTTTGGAAGGATTGGCAATGCCAAAAATAGTGGCTATAGACTTTTGCATTTCATTAACCAGGTTTAATCGGAGATGGAAACGTTTATATTGAGTGTTAATACCCAGCAAAACTACGCGAATGTTGTCTGACTTCTCAGGTTGCTTATGACTGTAAAATCCACCAGCCAGGTAAACCGTGTATTTACTGTGACTCATCTTGAATCCAAAATCTGAGACTTTAGTATTGGATGGAACAATGTCTTTGCCTCTCTTTGAAATAATTTCTGCCATTCCAAAGAATGTAAGAGCTCTATTTGTTGAGATATTTTTGCTGAAAATATCCACATGATGGATATCCATGCCGCCTTTGGATAAAAGCTTCAGCGCAGGATAGAGAGTATAGAATTCAATCCCCCATCCTTTCATTGGAGAAATATTTGAGTAGGCAATTGACCCAAAGGGATCAAAATACAGCTTTTTATCCCTGGTGTCAGCAGGCAGCCTAATATCAAGATGGGAAGATAGAGTCCATCCGATATTAAGGGGAATATCCAATAAGTAGAAGGACATTTGTTTAACAAGTGGCAATGGTACAAGAGAATGAGGATATTCTTGAAAAACCGGTACGGGTACACCTTCGATAGAAACTAAATTTTCATCGGGACGTCCAAGAGCCGCAGAGTACTTGAGATTAAACTTCACCATTTCGTCACATACAACAAAGGGAAGTGACCTTGTCATTAGCAACGGATCGTGGAATAGAGGGGTGGGCTGGAGGGCATAATCCGTGTGACTGAAAGTCAGAAACGACCTTGAGCCCACTCTTGGAGTTGAAATAACTGAATCCACTCGATATAAAGGAAGGTGCAGTAAGATAATTGTATCAGTCGTGCCAACATAAACCGTTGTATCCAGCTCGGGAAATCCATACCCTTTTACTAAAATTTCATGCCTTCCAGGTGAAAGCTTTACAGTCACACATGATTGATCATTTAAAAGATGGGCCACTGAATCCACCCTGATCATTCCATCAACAGGCGTTCCAAAGCATATCTTCAATGCCAATAATACGTGAATCAGTAACATAGCAATGTGTCAATAGATTTGTTCGTACATTCACTATTTAAAGGGTCTATCAATATAAATCCATATCTTTGAAAAGCTACCAGGAATATAATGTGGACCGAACAATCTGTATTCCATGAAATATCCTACGTAATCATCCTCTCCCCTGCATCCAGAGTCTCGTTCTTTTATTAAAAAATAGAAAGTATCAGTCGCTGTATCGTGATAGTAAACTCTTCTATGGAATCCGTATAAAAAAGAGCAATAACTGTCACTGCAACTATTTGGATACCACCTCTGTGGATAATCTACTTCTGTAAAATCCGTTGTATCTCTATAATCCTCTCCAACATTACGAGTAACTACGTAAATTTCCATGGGATTACACCAGTATAAAATAGGATCGAAACATTTAGATATAAATAACCCTTCTATAAAAGGGATGGAATAAACAACTTTATTATTCTCATTCTTCTCGAAAGAATGTAAAGAATTTTCGTTAGCAATTGCATTTATGTTAATCAATGGAACTGTGTCTCCTTCCCACCACTCTGGAGATAATACCACTATTGGGTACTTATTAAAATCATCTACAAGAATAGTTTTTACTACCTTTCCGTTTTTGTATAAGGGGATTTCTTTTATCATTTCCTCATCAATCATAGGATCGAATGTGAAATATGGTTCCACTTCGTCTTTTTCCCACCTGGAGAACCATTCATTTCGAATAAAGAGGATGAAAGAGTCATTCGGTAGGACCGTTTTAATATCATTAACAGGCACACCATTACGGATTAAATAATCTCTCACTTTATCAAAAGAAACCTTTCTTTCGGTACCTATATCAGTAAGATAAAACATCTTACGAATTTCTTTACTGCGTATCGTAGCAATTGACAACTCTCGCGTTATTGAATCAAGCAAGGAATAAACAACCCTGTATGTTTTATCCTCTTTATAGCTATCATTCACGAATTTCCCACCTTTATCACATGATGCATTTATTATGATTACCATCAATATTAGAACTAACTTTTTCATTGTAAGACCTCCTTTTTATTATATCAATATGCAATTTTTATGCCACAAAATCACACATTTCTCAAAAATGGCTTGGTTCAACGGTTTTCGGGATTTTTGAATTATGAGGAAGTTTGCAAAGTGTAAACTGATAGTTTACACTCATTTGTTATCGAACGCACGAAAATCTTGGTAACAACAAGACTTAGTTGTGTCAACTAATAGTTTACAGTACTTTTGTACTATTTCTGTATTTTTCCAAGTATTTCTGCGGGTTTTCATGTGTAAACTAAGGAGTTTACACATGTTTAAAATCGAGCTATCACGGGAAACATGATGAGGTTAAAAATGACTTGGTCCCATTTATATTAGGGAGGCTAAATTTATTCGGATGGAAAGTTATGTTGTAGAGATAACTTATTATGTGAGTTTAATTAAGGGGGAGGGG
>JALXCE010000066.1 GCA_026991055.1 Caldifarciminota bacterium
TAGAGAGGGTATACAATAGGAAAAGAGGGGAGGTGGGTGATTGGTCAAATAAAAAAGGAGGTGTAAGTAATGATTAGAAAAGGACTTAGATATGCTTCAGGAAGATTTAATTTTGACGAAAGACGCACGCTTCTGAGCTTGTTAGAAAAATCCCGGGAAATTTTCTTTCCTCCCTTTGGAAGGAGGAGTTATGGGAGAATGGGAAAAATGCCGACCATAACTTCCCCATTCCACCCCAGCCCTCCCTTCCCCAGGGAAGGGAGGGTGAAAAAACCTGAATCACTGAACGGCACATTTTCCATCATCACGTACTCCGTGAATAATGAAAAACGTAGGTGACACTTCCGAACACGCTGTAAATATATTCGAAAATGCTGCCTTCCAGTTCTTTGCTCAGTTTTGTTTACAGTGGTAATGAAAATTTCATAAAATTTTCCCCAGCTGGAGATTAATGATGAGAAAGGTAAGGACTTCGCCTCTGAGATTTGGACAGCTTCTTCCGACACAAGTAGTTAAAGGCATTCTCTTCTGTATAACGTATTTCTATTCTTTCTCCCTTTTTATCCTGAATTCACGTTGCTTTATGGGACGCATTATTATAATCTTCACGATTTTTACTGAATCGGAGATTTCTCCGCGCATGAGATTGGTTTGAAACTTACAGAGTGCCGGGAGCTTTACAAAATCAATGGGAACTCTCGTGCCGTTTACATCTACAATTTCCACGTTCGCATCCAGGGCGTATCGGCTTTCATCTATTACCGCCGAGCTTTTGGATAAAACCATCAGCGTGCCGGTCTCAAAACTATTTTTACTCTCTGGCATTTGTGCCAGAAGTGTGGTTGCTATCAAAAGTATTGCAAATATCAGTCCTTTTCTCTCCATAACATCACTCCACTTTTTACTTTCAGGGGTAAAACCTCATTTACTTCAACGACTTCTCCAGTGCTGGTCTGAATGAACCCCTTACCCTTTTGCTTTGGACTTTCAAAGAAATGTTCAGCAGATGCGATTCCCTTGCCAAGTGAAATGGAGGATTTAAACACCTTCTTATTCCCCACCTGCGTATAACCCCTCTTACCAAAAATCGAAAGTTTGTAAGGTGTTCCAGTGAGATAAAACAGTCCGTAAAGTTTACTTGTGCCTCCAAATGAACATATGTTTCTGTCAGGTGTAAAGGTACTTACAAATATCGCACCACCGTAAATGACAGGTCGTGCCACAACCCTTTCTCCCGGCGTGGTTAGTTTTCTCATCCATCCTTTATATTGCTGCACAAGACGGACAAAATCATCGAAAGTGTAAGTTCTGTTGTTATAATCAACAAAGACCATACCGTTTGAAGCCTGATAAACAACAGCATTTGTAACATCGATCAGGTCACTTACAGACACTGTCCCATTCCCCGGGTCCTTGAAGGCGTAAAGGTAATTGTAGGATTTGTCGGCCTCATCTTTATCCGAAAAGTATTTTCCAGTTCCAACAAATACCCAGAGATTATCCTTTTCATCCATAAACACGGCTGGCTGGGTAATTATGGGCCCTTGCGCGTCAAATATGTCTCTTAAATCCCAGTTTGAAGGCCTCCCTTTAGTGTCAATTCGCCATAGTGAGCCAAGATATCTACCGCCAGATTTCCTATTTACACCGATATAAACATAATCCGTTTTGAAATCGAGGTCTTCGTCAACCGATACCGGATTGCCACAGAAAGAGCTGGAGTAGGGGAGTGCAATTTTCCTTTTAAGTTTCCCATTCTTGAGTTTCAAAACGTAAATATGAGCAGATTGTGTAGACTCGCCATCAAGCTGGTTGGGGCCGGAGCCCGTGACCACATACCACTTACCTTTCCGGTCACTTCGGCCTCTCCTGACGATTGATGGAAATACCGTTGTGTATCCAAGATCATCATCCCTGAATTCCCATAGGAATGTGGGGCGTGTCTTGTCAGGATCAGTAATATCAAGGGCGAAGTAAGAGGAAGAAAAAGTTTTTCCGCCTGCGAGAATTTTCCCGCCTCCAAATCGCAGCCCCTCGATCAAAACCGTTCCCCACCCGTTGGGATGGGTATCGTCGTCGTTGAAAATGCGAGCGTCTGTCACCTTTGGGGTCAAATCAACGTAATAAACATGGCAGTAATCCGGATTCGTTAACCATTTGAGGTGTGGTAATACATTTCGAGGAATAAATCCCCACATCTCCTCACCGGGTTTGTAGCCATCACCATTGATAGAAATAGTCCATGTCCCTGTACCTCTTTCGTATTTCCCTGCGTTGAATGCATGAAGCATGCCATCATTGGCACCAACATATACCATGCGCCTCCTGTCCCTATACTGCTGGAAAAATTCACTGTAT
>JALXCE010000067.1 GCA_026991055.1 Caldifarciminota bacterium
TGGGATGATAAAAGAGGGCTTTTCCCTCATAGGTCTCTTTGGGGGTATTGTCCTTGGTATCAAATACAACGATTGGGTTTACAAGTTTATCAACATTCAAGTGCATCACCCGCTTTTGAGAAAAATACTCGGATTTCTCATCATATTTTTTGCCTTTCTCCTATCCATGACGCTAATTGGGAATATCTTGCACAAACTTTTTAAGGCGCTTGCTTTATCAACCATAGACCGGATACTCGGCTTCATTCTGGGGGCAACGGAAGGATTTTTGCTTGCGGGATTCCTGATTTACATCCTTGCAAGGGTACCTGTTCTGGAACCAGTCATGACCAAAGGAGAGGTTGCCCACTATATCCTTTCAATTTTTGGAGAGGTAATAAACAAAGTGTGACCAGAGTTAAAAAGCATAAAAGATAGGCTCGACTGCAAAGATAAGCGTTAGTTTGTTAATACACTTGTAAAAATAAATTTCTCCCCATAGTCCGCATACAGCTTCTCAGGGAATTTTTCAAAGATAGCAAAAAGGGCAGAGCCTGAGCCGGTCATTAGACTTCCGCAGGCCCCATATTTTTTCATAAGATTTTTGAAATCCTCTATGAATTCCTCGCTGTGTATCTCCTCAAACGTGTTGTAAAGAAGTGGTGCAAGCTCACAAATTTTGCCACTCAGAAGCAAATTTTTAATCTCCATGAGCTTTTCATCTGCTTCCTTAGGCGGGAAGTAAAGGGAACGTCTTTTGATTTCGCGATACCCCTCAGATGTTGAAAAGCTTATCCCGGGGTGGTAAATCACAACAAAAAAGGGAGATTTAATCTCAAATGGTTTTATAACCTCTCCCCTGCCCTCAACCACGGCTGCATTGGATTTGTAAAGAAAAAATGGAACGTCTGAGCCTATCTCAAGCCCCTTTGTTATTGCCTTTCTGACATCATTCTCAAAGTATTTGAGAACTGCGGCAGCATCCGAACTCCCACCGCCAAGACCCGAGCCGATGGGAATGTTTTTTTTAATCTCGATCCTGTAGGGACGATTCTCTAAAGCTTTCCAGACAAGGTTATTTTCACCCTGCGGGCCCTTTGATGAAAAAACAGAGGGCTTCCAGTAAGGAATAATTTTAAGCGCGTCGAAGAGCCCAATTTTAAGAAAAATAGACTTGATCTCATGATAACCATCATCTCTCAGACCTGTGACAAAAAGGGAGAGATTGATCTTTGCGTGTGCCTTAATCACCAACAGGAATCCTTTCAACCCTTGGGAGTAATCCAGTGGTGATTTCGTAGTTTATAGTGCCTATAAGGCCGGCGAGCTCTGTGGCCGTGATCTCATCGTCACCGTCTTTACCAATCAGGATGGCTTCATCGCCAAGTTTCACCTCCGGGATATGGGATACATCAACAGTCGTCAAATCCATGCTGATAACACCGACGATCTTCGCCCTTTTTCCATGAATTAACACCTCACCATCCCTGTAGAGTGCTCGTGGATAGCCGTCTCCATAGCCAACTGCAAGAACCGCTATTTTCATCGGCTTTTCACTTTTAAATCTGAATCCATAGCCTATCCCGCGTCCCGGTCCTATGTCTCTGAGCTGGATAATCCGTGCCTTCAGAGTAAGAATTGGCTTCAACTCGGGCAGATTCATCGAAGGAGAAGGAGGCAGACCAAACATAGCGATCCCCGGCCTCACCATATCAAAAATAGCCTCTTTACCAATGTTAAAAATTGCCGCGCTATTCGCGGTATGAATGAGGTCCCCCTTGCCCTCAATCAGCGGCAATACCTCTTTTCTGAATCGCTCCAGCTGCTCTCGGGCAAGCTCCGGCTCGTCGTCTGCTGTCGCATAATGTGTGTAAACTCCTTCGAGTTCAAATTCTGGCGAATTCTCCACAAATTCAAGGAGCTCTGGGAATTTGTCAACATCTACACCGGTTCTGGTCATACCAGTGTCAACCTCTATATGCACCTTTAGCTTTTTCCCCTCGGGAATGAATTCCTTTATTATCCTCGCCTGTTCCATGTGGCAGAGGGTTATTCTCAAGTTTCTTTCGAGAGATTCTTCAATTTCCCATTTCTGGAATTTCGGGCCAAGGACAAGGATAGGCTTTGTAACTCCGGCTTCATCCTGCGCCTCGATGGCCTCTTCAACGGCAGCTACAGAGAAAAAGGCAACTTTGTCGTTTAGCCTTTTAGCGACTATTTGAAGGCCGTGTCCGTACGCGTTGGCTTTGAGGAGTGCATCGATTTTGGCACCACCAGCCCTCTTTTTAATAACCTCAAAGTTATGATCGAGTGCGGTAAGGTCTATTTCGGCCCAGACTCTACTCTTCCTCATGGCCCAGAGTGAATGAGAATCCAAC
>JALXCE010000068.1 GCA_026991055.1 Caldifarciminota bacterium
GGATACTGTGGCGCACAGGTCTGGTGGTAAAAAGGAGGGTTAAAAACTTCTCCTATTACAAGTTGAATCCAGAGAAACTGGAAGACATTCAGGAAAGTATCAAATCTTTCATTCTTGGCTCCCACCAAGATTAACCCCACAAAATATTATCTATTCGTAAAAATCGTTAATCATTTCTTATGAAAATAAGAGATAAAAGCCCGAGTAAATTTATTTAGAGGGCCATTTCGACACTGAGTTTCCTTCTCAAAGATCAAAAATGTTTTTCACTCATTATTTCACCGTTTAATTCCTCTAAAAGACTGAAATTCTTTTACTCACAATTACCGGCCTAATACATCCAAAAAGGGCAAAAACCTTACCCAAAAATTTAGGCAGAATATATCTCAGAAGTTTCATTTGGCCCGATGTTCCCCGCTATAAGAATCATGATGAATCAACCTTTCCCCTTTACACGTAAAGGTCCAATTCTTTAGGCTGGAAGATCCATTTAAAAGTAAGAGAGTCATAAGTGATTACTCATCTATATTAATTCCCCACAAAATAGGTCGGTGTAGAATCACCTTATGCAAGTACCTATCCAAAATTTTCTAAACTGTTCTCGTTGAAATAATCCTTCCCTTAATGTAAAGTTTATGCATGATTGTTGTAACTGGTGGAGCAGGTTTCATTGGAAGTGCTATTGTGTGGCGATTAAACCAGGAAGATGTACGCGACATCATTATCGTTGACCATCTCTCCACCTCTGACAAATGGAAGAATCTTTCTCCCCTCTACTTCCGGGATTACATCGAGAAGGACGAATTTCTGAAATTAGTCGAGCAGGATAAGGATATTCCAGGGCTTGAGGCTATCTTCCACATGGGAGCAAGAAGTGACACACTCGAGAAGGACGCGGGATTCCTCATTGATAATAACTTTCGATATTCGAAGCTTCTGGCTCAATACGCAATAAAAAGGGGGATCAAATTCATCTATGCTTCCAGTGCCGCAACCTATGGAGATGGGAGACTGGGTTTTGACGACAATGAGGTGCTTTTGCACTCATTAAGGCCCCTTAATCCCTATGCATTCTCAAAACACATTTTTGACCTCTGGATATACGAAAATAACCTTTTGAGAAACGTGATTGGGCTGAAGTTTTTCAACGTATATGGCCCCAATGAGTACCACAAGGGGGAGATGCGGAGCAAAGTGTTAAAAGCATACGAAGAGGTGAAAAGCACAGGGAAAATCAGACTTTTCAAATCCTACAAACCAGAGTTTAAAGACGGGGAGCAGAAGAGGGATTTTATTTACATCAAGGATGTGGTTGAGATAGTTATGTTTTTATACAAATCTGAAAATGCCCATGGAATCTACAATGTAGGCACCGGGCGTGCACACAGCTGGCTTGATCTTGCGTACGCAGTTTTCCGGGCCCTTAAGATGGAGCCTCAAATTGAATTTGTGGAAATGCCTGAATGGCTAAAGCCGAGGTATCAGTATTTCACACAGGCCAATATCTCAAAACTTCGTCGTCTCGGATATCCCGGGAAATTTTACACATTTGAAAATGCAGTGTCTGAATATATAAGGGATTACATCGAAAAGGAAAGGCACCTCGGGGATTAGAGTTTATACGCTACCGACTATCCAGATGTTCCCACTATTATAGCCTTAACAAATCCAAAATTACCTAATTCCAACCCAACCCTGGGGCTTATCTTACCCATATTGATTGAAAGTCATCTCGCAGATGAGATGCGCGAGGGCTTTATCTGACCTATTCCTCCCTGTGGAAGGAGAGGCTTTAGAAATGCAAAATAATTGGAGAGTTTTTTTGAAACACTGGCAAGAATTTACCTGCCCGCCTCAGAAAACTTCCTCTCCCCGCATAAATTTTTTGCGGGGAGAGGATTGAGGTGAGGGGTCACATCTTAAATTTTTATAGAATTTAAGCGGAATACCCCCTCCCTACCCCTCCCCCGCTTGCGAAGCAAGCGGGGGGAGGGGAAAGTTTTGAAATTGCGGGGAGAAGTTAGATGAATGGGGACATCCGAAATTTTATAATACTTCAACTTGCATGGCCCTCAAACCTACTAAATTTAGCTTTTCCCATTCTACCCCTACCTCTTCCTCCCGCAGGGAAGGACGGGACAGTTTTTACAAACTGAGATTTTCCTTTCTTGCACTACCTTTAAGTGTGCATAGTTCAAATCGGGAAAATTTATAGCGTTTAGCATTGATAAACCCTGTCCCGAACAGGGAACACTATTCTTGTTCGAGCCAGCAGGGACGAAATCTTTACCAGGAAGCGAAGAATTTCTTCTCCTTTGTCAAAGTGGAGTTAGATGAGAATGGGACCAATAATTTTCTATATCATCCATTGGCAGGACATAATTGCTCACTGCTGTAATCGGTCGAAAATTTTTAAAGTCGGTGTTGGTGTTACTTCTCCAAAACTCGCTGGAGTTTTTCTTTCTGTAACTCAATGAGGTCTTTGAGGGTATAATTTCTCAAGAAATCTCTGATATTTTCAGCAAGTTCTTTCCACAGGTCGTGTGGAGCACAGATGTCAACATTTTCGCATACAGACTCGTCCTCCACACATGCCACAAGACTGATCCTGCCTTCAACCACCTCTACAATCTCGAGGATTGTGATCTCTTCCGGTGGCTTTGCCAGCCTGAATCCACCACCGCGTCCCTTTGAGCTTTCAAGAATCCCCGCTCTCTTAAGCTGGAGAAAAAGATTCTCAAGGTAGCGCTCGGACAGCCCCTCTCTTTCAGCAATTTGCCTGATAAACACAGGTTTATCATCCTGATTCATTGCAAGGTCAAGTATTGCTCTAACCGCATATCTTGATCTTGTTAGTAACCTCATGCTCTCTCCTTCAGATAAGTTTTTATTCTTTCAATCGCTTCCCTGATGTTCTCAAGGGAGTTGGCATAAGAGAATCGAATATAATGATTGGTCCTGTTTTTGCCAAAGTCAACTCCCGGAGTTGCCGCTACCCCTGCATTGTCCAGGAGTTCATGGGCAAACTCAAATGAGTCATCAGAGAACTTTGAAATGTTGGCAAAAACGTAAAAGGCACCTGCCGGGGTGGATTTTATCTCAAACCCGATCTCGCGGAGTCCCTTTATCATTTCAAGCCGTCTTTCGTTGTATTTTTCTTTCATTTCGAGAACATAATCCCAGCTCTCTTTAAAGGCTGCCAGAGCAGCATACTGTGAGATTGAATTTGGACAGATAAACAGGTTTTGAGCAAGCTTATGGATGGTTTTCAATAAATCCTCTGGCACGATGACCCAGCCAAGCCTCCATCCAGTCATGGCAAAGAGCTTGGAGAATCCATTTATCACAATTGCCTTATCTGAAAATTCCAGCGCAGTGTGTTCCTTACCTTCATATACAAGACCGTGGTAAATCTCATCTGAAATGAAAAACGGTGCAAGCTCAAGGGCTTCTTTCAGTTTTTCGGGGCTTGTAAGTGTTCCTGTGGGGTTTGCAGGTGAGGCGATAAGGATTGCCTTTGTGCGGGGACTCAGTGCCTCTTTCAAACGCTGGATATCCACTTCGAAGTTTTCTTCTTCGTAAACCGGGACAAACACGGGATTTGCATCAAAACTTCGTGCGAAGTTTGGATAGCAGGGGTATCCCGGGTCAGTGAAGATAACTTCGTCTCCTATATCGAGGATTGCAGCCATAACGAGTAAAAATGCCCCTGATGTGCCGTTTGTTACCACCACTCGCTCCGGAGAAACATCTACACCGTAGTAATCGTGGTAAAATTCGGCTATTGCCTCTCGAAGCTGTGGAATTCCAAGGCTCGGCGTGTAATGAGTTTTGCCCTCTTTTATGGCCCGGATACCAGCCTCTCGGATGGGCTCCGGGGTATCAAAGTCAGGTTCACCTATTTCAAGATGGATAATACTCCGGCCCTCACGCTCGAGACGCACCGCTTTCTCCAGAATCTCCATCACTATGAAGGAGGTAATCTGGTCGTTTCTCTTTGCTATCAACCTTTTTTGAAAATCCATTGTGAGCACCTTAAACTTACCAAAATTTTTGAAAGGAGGCTGTGTGATATGATAAAGTATCTTCTCTTTATTTTTCTATCCGTTACGCAGGGGAAACCAACCCTTGGACTTTTTTACCCGGCTATTTCTCCGGATGGCAATAAAGTTGCATTCACCTATCGGGGAGATATCTGGGTCTATGGGCTGAAGGACAGCTCATTAAAGCGCATAACACTTCACGATTCCACAGATACAAAGCCTGTCTGGTCACCTGATGGAAAGTTCATAGCCTTTGGCTCAAGACGCGCGGGGAATTACGACATCTGGATTGTCCCCTCAAACGGTGGTGTGCCAAGAAGACTCACATATAACCCTTCAACAGACATCCCATCGGACTGGAAAGGTGACACAATACTTTTTTATTCCTCCCGTGACGGAATTGTCTATAGTGTATACAAAATTCACAAAGACGGAGGTCCGGCAAAGCGGATTACTTTCTTCGAATCTCATAGTGCCGTATATTCTCCTGACGGCTCCATATATTTTGTGAGAAATGGAGTTTCGTATTTCAGAAAGGGATACAGAGGCTCAGCAAATGGAGAAATTTACAGTCTCAAGGACGGTGAGTTTGAAAGAATTACACACTTTGATGGCACCGACAGAGACCCTGCAGTTGATGGCAAGGGTAATCTCTATTTTATTTCGGAAAGGGATAGTGGCCTTCAGGTTTATAAATTTGATGGCAAACCTGTGAGGCTAACCCACTTGAAGAGGGGAGACGCGCTGCACCTCAGCGTTTCAAAGGACGGGAAATTCGCAATATTTGAGCACAAATTGATGCTCTACAAACTTGACCTTGCTACAAATGAGGTCAGCCCGTTGAATATTACCATAAAAACTGATAACAAGCTTCCGGAAAAGTTCCTGAGGAAATTTACCGATTCGGGCGAGTCACCTGCCCTCTCTCCTGATGGGAGATACATCGCGTTTTCTATGAGAGGGGACATATGGATTGTTCCTGTAAATGGAGGTGAGGCGAGGAAGATAACTGATGATCCTTACGAAAATAAGTGGCCCCGTTTTTCTCCTGATGGCAAGAAAATTGCTTACTATTCCAACAAAAATGGCAACAACGATATTTTTGTAATTCCTGTGGATGGTGGCCAGCCTGAGCAGATTACAAAGGATAAACACGATGATTTCTTCGAAAGCTGGTCTCCTGATGGGAACTACATTGTGTTTACATCAACGAGAAAGGGAAACAAAGATATTTTCGCTATCAGACTGAGTGACAAAAAGGTTTTCCAGATCACCCACCACGAAAAGGCAGACGATGATGCAACATTTTCTCCAGATGGAAAATGGATTTACTTTGATTCACAGAGGAGTGTTAACGGAGAAATTTACCGGGTTGCTTTTGAGGACGGTAAGGCCAAAGGCAAGCCGCAAAAACTCACGTCAGGGCCGGGCTATAAGCAGATTCCGACAGTTTCTCCTGACGGTAAGATGGTGGCTTATGAGGTCTCATCACAGTCTGGCGTAAATATCTATGTCATGGATGCCGCTGGAAAGCACCATATACAGCTCACAGCCGGACGTGGTCCCAACTGGGCCAATGGACTGATTGTTTTCACAAACCACGGGAAAATCCAG
Source organism: Caldifarciminota bacterium (assembly GCA_026991055.1). Lineage (GTDB taxonomy): Bacteria > Hydrothermota > Hydrothermia > B15-G9 > WFZT01 > WFZT01. The sequence continues at coordinate 5,658 of JALXCE010000068.1, forward strand.
AAAATCAAGGCTCCTAAAGAACTCATTCTACCTGAGACTGTGGAATTCACGGCGGAGGAGATGGTTGATCGTAAAAAGGATTTCCGTCGCATATTCGATATGGCCTGGGAAGAACTGAAAACGAGATTTTACGATTCTACCATGAATGGAGTAGATTGGAAAGCGGTAAAGGCATACTACGAGCCGCTTCTTGACTATATCGAAACTTACAGTGAGCTCAGAAAGGCCATTCTCTTTATGACCGGTGAGCTGAGAGCATCCCACATGGGAATCTCACCACCTAAGAGCAAAATTAAAATAAAGGGCTTTGTTGGATTTAGAGGGAAGCTGACGGAATACGGCCTGAAGGTGACAAAGGTCTTCAAGGGTTCACCTGCGGACTCTGCTGGTTTAGAAGTGGGTGATATGATAGTGGAAATCAACGGCCACAGCACTAAAAATCCACACTTCAACTTCTACAAAGAGACATTCAACAGGGATAGTATAACAGTAAAAACAGTGGACGAGCGTGTGCTTTCCATGAAGGTTTTACCTGCTGACACCATGAGGACCTTCGTGTGGGAAGAGTGGGAGAGACGTAATGCACGTATAGTGGATAGCCTGACAGGTGGAAAGGTTGCGTATCACCATATCAGGGCAATGAATGAGGATGAGCTTGCAAGATTCAAGCGAGCAATAATGAGATTTTTGAAGCAGAAGAAAGAGGGGTTAATTCTTGACGTTCGATACAACCCCGGTGGTCGTATTCACGAGGCCCTTCTTGATATCCTTACGAAAAAGGCATACGCGAAATTCAGGAGGAGAGGTGGAAGGATGCAGGTTCAGCCAAGCCTCAGATGGGGCAAACCCCTTGTGGTGCTCATTAACCAGTACTCATTCTCGGATGCGGAGATTTTCCCAGCTGCTGTGAAGTATCTCGGAATTGGAAAGCTTGTGGGTGTCCCCACAGGTGGTGGAGTGATAGGAACCGACCACGTTAAATTGCCTGACGGTTCGAGTCTCAATGTGCCCTATGTGGGCTGGTATCTGCCGGATGGAACCAACTTAGAGGGTCTCGGGGTAAAGCCTGATGTTTATGTGGAAAATGACCCCAACAGGCCAGACGAGGACCTCCAGCTTTTGAAGGCAATTGAGGTTATAAAGGAAGAGGTGAAGGAATAATGGAATGTGGAGGAGGGGCTGCCCTTCGGGCAGCCCCTCCTCCACATCAACTCCCCTGTAACAGCCAAGAAAAATCGTAAAAGTCTGAATCTGCTCTTTGTACGGTGTAGATGTTACCTATCCCCAAAGTTCGCTTTCCACTCAAATTTATATAAAAGTGGTTCCCCACCATCCCACCCCCTCCTGCTTCAGCCAGGAAGGAGGGTGTATGGTCTGAAATAGCCTCAGAAATTCTCATCATGCGGGCCACACGCGAAGCGTGTGGCCCGCATGAAGTAGTTCTATCAGGCCTCCATTGAAGCCTTTATTGCTCCGCTTAAATAAGCACGTGAAAATATGTCAAGAACCCACACTATCAACGTTGGCACCGATGCACCGAACATGATGGACTTCGCTATCACACCCACGTAGGACTGGATTATATTTAGCTGGAAAAGCATTGCGATGATGAACACTATAAAGAATGCGAAATAGTAAGCGTATCTGTAGGGTTCAAGAGCATTTCTCCAGAGAATCAGAAGCGAAACCAGACTGAGGTCCCTTGTTCTCTCTTCAGGCTCCTTTGAGTACGAGGCTAATTTTTCCCTATCAACTTCCTCTCCTTTTGCAACCTGGTTTGCGGTGTTTGTGATTCCTGCGAAGCCGAATATAAGTCTATTGGCAAAGAGCCAGAAACCTGTTAGACCCAGAAAGAATGTTGCTGCAACAGGATTCGCTATAATCGTAGCAGTGAATATGAGAGTACCGAAAATCAGGAAGGCAACGAATATTACAAAAAATATCCACCATAAAACTTTTTCACCTTTCATTGCTTCTTGCCTCCAGTGGTGTCTGCTGTTTCCATGGTAAACGAGTGAACCACCGTGTAAAGGTCCTCTGAAAGAGGATGATGGTAGGCAAAGGTAGCAAGTACCACGTCTCCGAGCTGGAGTTTCTCGGTTCCGGGTTTGAGCTTCAGCTCAACTTTCGTGATCACCCCGGGAAGGAGTTTCACGTTGACGGGTACGTTGGACACGATGTAGCTTTTCTCTTTAGTCTCTTTGCCGGGTGTGAAGACAAAGGATTCCTGCACTATGGTGAGGGCCATACCTCCTGGATTCAGCATGGAATATTCAATTGTATGCTGGTCTTTTTTATACTTGGCATCCACAACTATCGGAGATGCAGGGATGGATGCAATTGCTTTTGCCACTGAGGTGCTGGTGAAGAATCCACCGATGACCCACCCAAGAGTTAGTGCGATGATTGTGACTAATGTTATCAGAGTTCCTGGTTTCCTCATTTCTCTTCCTCCTTTTTAAGCAGTTCCAGTGCCTCCTCGCGAGACACCTCGACCATAAGGTTCCCAAATCGGTAGTAGATTTTTCTACCTTCTGGCAACTTTGAGATAAATTCCTCTATCTGCTTATTTCTCTCCTTCTTCTGCTGTTGCCTCTTCTCTTCCATGTTCTCTTATCTTCTGGGTTAATTCTTCCACTTTCCCATAGAGCTCTACCATGGTCTTCTCAAGTGCCTGTCTGAGCAGTATTAAGGCCGAAATTTCCTTCTCAATCTGCTTGACAGCCTCGTCGAATGTGAGCTCGACAGATATGCTGCTCCCGATGCTTACCACAACCTTTTCAACTGCCTCTAATTTCGCGCTAACCTGTGCAATCCTTCCCACAGGTAGGAGCACCTCTTTACCTTTACCAAGGTCTTTCAGGTTCTGAAGGGTTGTTATGGTTGTCCTGTACTCCGAAATCAGGGCATCAATGTTTGTAATATTTACCCTGAGTGTTTCTATCTGGTTTATATAGCTTCTCAGCTCCCTGTTGAGTTCAGCCATTCTTTTGTCGTCCTTTTTTATTTCTTTTTTTGCTGCCATGACTTACACCTCCTTCTTAATTTCTGCCCATCCAGCCGTAACCCCCTCCCGTGGGAGAAAGAGGACTTTCTGTGGCCTTATATCCAGCTTAAATTCACGCAGGAATCTTTCTCTTATTTCCTTGATCCTCCAGAAGAAGAGAAGATTCCCCTTGAATTTTTCCACGGTCCACCACCCCGTCCTGAGTGGAATTTCCCATTTCTTAACCTCATTAATCATGGGAATGTAGAAGGTCTCCACCAGCGGATGGTCACCTAAAAGCTCCATCTCCATTTTAAGCAGGGCTTCTGTGTATGAATGCCCCGCTGCCCTGATAAGCTCCAGCTTTTCAGATTTTATGGAGATGTTGATAATACCCTCGAAGACCTCCCCTATAAATGAATCTACCTCGTCCCACGTCTGAAGGTTCATTACATCAACGGGAGTTTTGTAGATTTTACCACCAATTAGAGGAATTCTATCGGGTAAAGTCAAAAGAGAATGTAGATTGTATTTTTCAAATATCAATTCCTTCACTGTGGGCACCACATCACGGGGTGAAAGCTCCATGAGGAGCTTTTTAATCTGATTTTCGAGGGGCTTGTCCTTTTTTATGTGATAAAAAATGAGGGCTGAAGTAATGGATTCCTCAATGACTTTCCCCTCAATGAAAGGGTTGCCATTTTCATCCCTCGGGAAGCCCTCACGTGAGTATAAAACAGGTGTCCAGAAAAGAAGTTCCATTTTACTTGAAAGCTCCAAGGATTTTATCTGCCTTCTCCGCAATATCGATTTCAAAGAGAGCAATGGTGGGGAGCAACCATGAGACTCTGAATCTTGCATCTCCGTCCTTGTTTTCACCGTAGTATGCAAGTGCCACTCTTCCAAATCCTGCTTCGCGCTCGATTTTCTTGGCTTCTCTTAAGAATCTTCTTGCCACATTGGGCAGTTTGCTGAATGGATATGGCTTTCCCTCCTGACCTCTTTGCTTAATTAGCTCTGTAGCAGTACCTACGTTTCTTGTTGCCTCGATCAGGTGGTGCAACCTGTGCTTTTTGAAATAGGCAAGAAGTAGTGATGCAGCGGGTAATCTGAGGATTTCGATATTTTCATTTCCCTCTCTTAGCTGACCAACAAGGTAGGCTCTACCGTCCTCCATTTCAATGTGGGCAAATAACCTCTTGTTTTTGGGCATTTCATAGAGAATCTCGTCAACTTCGTATTTCACACCGCTTTCTTCGTAGATATCACCCGATTTCCTTTTGCCATACTCAGCAACAAAATACGTGGATTTCCCACCTTTTTTACCCAAAATCAAATCCAGACCCCATTTTTTCAGAGATTTGAATTTGAACTCTCTCTCCTTCTCTGGCTGACCAAGGGTCTCGAAGACAAGGGTGTTCAATGCCTGTAATTCTCTAAGTTCCAGAACGCTCATATCTAAAAACCTCCTAATAGTTTTGTTATGTTTTATAAGTAAGTTGATTGATAAAATCTGTCAAGATTTTGTTGACAAAATTTTAGCTCATCTGTATTGTGGGTGGTGGAGAGATGGGTTTAAGTGTATTTTTTATCCCATGAATGAGTTCCTGCTCCAGAGGATAAAGACGGTTCCGGAAAAGCCCGGTGTTTACATCTTTAAGGATAAAAATGGACACGTACTCTACGTGGGTAAGGCAAAAAATCTGAAGAATCGCTTGAGGAGTTATCTACAGCCGCAGGAGAATCCAAGACTTAGAGTGATGGTCTCTAAAATACGGGACCTGCAGCTTATCCTCACAGGCTCAGAATCTGAGGCCCTTCTATTAGAGGCAAACCTTATCAAGCAGTACAAGCCGTACTACAACATCCGTCTAAAGGACGATAAAAAGTATCCTTATCTCAAGATCACCATTAAAGACTACTATCCGGGGATTTTTGCAACGAGGGACCTGAGCGATCGAGATTCCATTTACTTTGGTCCCTACACATCTGCAAAAGCCCTGAGAAAAACCATCAGGATGGTGAGAAACCTTTTCCCTGTTAGAACCTGCACATATAAACTTGCTCCAGGGAAGCGGTTCCCTGCCTGCATTGACTATCATATCGGAAAATGCATCGGTCCGTGTGTGGTGGATGTGCCTCGAGAAGAGTATATGAAGCTCGTTAATGGAATAATCGAGCTACTATCGGGTCGAACTACAAGGGTTGAGAAGATACTCGAGGAGGAGATGAAGGAGGCTGCGGAGAATCTTGAATTTGAGCGCGCAGCTAAAATTCGCGACAATCTTCTTGCTTTAAGGGAACTTTTATCTCCTCAGAGTGTTGTTTCTCCCAATGGCAAAGACCTTGAGGTCTGGGGATACGCACTCTCCCGCAATTTTGGGGTTTTTGTAGTTTTGAATGTCAAAACCGGCAAGCTCGTCTATAAGGAGACGTTTTTCGTTGATGCAGAGCCAGGAATCTCTGAGGTGGAGGCATTTGAAAAATTCCTCTGGCAGTACTATTCAACTGCTACTTTGTGGACAAGCCTCATAATCGTGCCGGAGCTACCCCCGAGTGTTGATTACCTGAGGGCCTATCTTGAGAAAAAGACCGAGAAGAAAATTAAGATCAGGAAGCCTGTTTCAGATGAGAATTCCCTTCTGAGGCTTGCCATGGAAAATGCGCAGAAGGAGCTTGAGATTGAGCTCCAAAAGCTAAAAATAGAGGATAGGGCTATTCATCCCGCACTTTTTGAATTGAAGGACCTTTTAAAGCTTGATCATGTGCCGGAGAGAATTGAGGCTGTGGATATTTCACACACCTTTGGTAACAACCCGGTGGGGAGTATAGTCGTTTTTGAAAAGGGGTATCCCAGGAAGTCTGATTACAGGAAGTACAGGATTAAGACCGTTCAGGGGATTGATGATTTCAGTATGATTCACGAGGTGGTAAAGAGGAGGCTTAGCAGACTTACAAAAGAGGGCAAGAGGTTGCCAGATATATTTGTCATTGATGGGGGAGTGGGGCAGCTCAACCAGGCTCTTGCTGCGGCAAGGGAACTTGGTGTGCAGGATGTTTATTTTCTTGCAATAGCAAAGAGATTTGATGAGCTTTACACTCAGGATGGGAAAGTCCTAATGCTTCCAAGACGCTCTGAAGCACTTAAGCTTATCCAACGGTTGAGGAACGAGGCCCACAGGTTTGCCATAACCTTTCACAGGGATTTGAGGACGAAAGAAGGTTTTGTTTCCTTTCTGGATACAATTCCAGACATAGGTGAGAAGCGCAAGCAGGCACTTATTTCCTATTTTGGCAGCCTATCGAGACTGATGTCTGCTTCAGTTGAGGAAATTCAGAGAGTGGAGGGTATTGGTCCCAAACTTGCCCAAAAGATTTACTATCACCTGCACGGGGATTGAGCCTTAACTCCCGATTTTCGGGTAATACACAGATTTATGGTCCTGAATAGAACAGTGAATGTATTTGGACGGTGCCCCCTCCTATCATCCCTGATATCACCCATGTTTTTGCTCCTCATGTATATTTATACAATGCAATCTGGGCGAGAAATTCAATTTTTCGCACTAATTCAGCAATTTTTCCGAAAAGGTATATTCGTTTATACTGCATAAAGAGAGTGTTTAAATATTGAGCGTAGTACACCTTTTTGAAGCTGTGGCAAGGGATAAGATGTTATTATCCAGGAATTCGTGGGTGATATCAGCCTATCATCCTCCCCCACGCACTACGTGCGCGGGGGAGGACACAGGTGGGGGGATTCTTTAGATAGATAAATCCGAAAAAAAACCACCCACTCCACCCCGGCTCTCCCTTCCCAAAGGGAAGAGAGGGAGTTACCAGCTAAGTATTTTCCGGGAAGCCGGGAAATTTCCTCTTGGAAAGGAAGGATTAAGGGAGAATGGGGGAGCGAACATAAATTAGAAGCGCACTTCATGCGCATGGGAGACGATTTTCAGGTAAAGCATGCTGGACCTGGTATTATTGAAGAATAAACGCCATTCCCATATTTAGATGCTGAGAAAACTTTCCAAAACACGTCACCTGGACGGAGTTTGAGATTGTTTTACCTGATCTCTCTTGTGTAATCAGCGACCTTAAAACGGAGTTTGCCAAGTGGCGTGTTTATCAGGGCATAGCCTGTAGCCCGAAAGGTCACGGATTTTTTCCTTATTGCATTCGAGAGGGAATTAGAAAGCTCTCTCCAGCTCAGATGGAGGGGAATGGTGAAGGTTGCGTTGCCACCGGCAGGGACTTTCAGGGTTTTATTAAGAGTAGCTTTTCCTACTTTCATGTTGTTGGCAAATATATCGACGGCAAATCCAGAGAGTACTGCGTTCACTCTATTTGGATTATGTGCTTTAAAGTTGAGGTTCAGGTCCACTCCTTCTAAAGTTATGCGTGCCAGCTCCACGTTTTGAAACTTAATCTTTAGGTCTTTAATAGCCACGACCTGTCTCACTGCCGTGCAGGAAGTGAGAAGCAGAATTACTATGCCACCAATTAGAAATTTTCTCATATCAATCATTTTAATGCATCTGCCTTAAGTTGACCACAAAAATCTTCGTGGAGGATTAATACCCCAAACCTATTGCTCTCTCAATTTGCCAGAAATCGTGGTTTTATCCAGTATGGCTTTCTTTAAAGGTTATAGGAACTGTTTCGGCGGGCCCACGCACGAAGTGCGTGGGCCCGCCTGAAAAATCTCCAAAACTTAATCCTGTTCGAAAAAATTTCGAATTATTAGATTTTCAGAGACCCCCAGCTCTTTATCAGTCCTGAAAGGCGTTAATAACCATACGTAAAAATTCCTCTCCCCGCAAGTATTTATGCGGGGAGAGGATAAAGGAGAGGGGTCACATATTGCAAATTTTATGGGTAAGTTGGATGATCAAACTCACTCAACTGTAGAAGGTCTTCATCTTAAATTTTCAAGCGGAATGTCTTCTACCATTAATTCACTTCTCCAATTGCTTCGCAAGTGGAGAAGGTGGTATTTATATCTCCCCGTTTCTCAAACGTAAATTGAAGAATAGATTTTTGAACAGGCTCCCAAAACTTTGAAAATTTTGGGCTTGTGGTGTTATACTTCATGCGTGCTGGCTATTATTGCAGGTTATTTGATCGGTAGTATTCCGTTCTCCTTTATCCTGCCCCGGGTTTCCAGGGGGATTGATATCAGAAAAGTTGGGACGGGCAACGTTGGGGGCTCAAATGCCATTAGGAATGCAGGTAAAATAACGGGGATTGTCGCCGGATTACTTGATTTTGCAAAAGGATTGGTAGCTGCAGCACTGGTATTAAAGTTGACTACACCCGGTTTAATTCAGGACATAGCACTTCTCAGTCCCATTGTAGGACACTGCTATTCAATTTTTATCGGATTTAAAGGAGGACGAGGTATAGCCACAACACTGGGAGTGCTTCTCTTTATCAGCCCCATAATTTTAGGCATCTTTATCGCAATTTCCTTAGTCGGGCTGGCTCTCCGGGAGGCAGGCTTGAGTAATTTTTTTGCCATCCTCTCCATGCCGTTTATTGCCCCATTTTTTGCCCCGCAATATTTTCGTGCTTTGCTTTTTGTCTCTTTATTCCTTATCTTCAGAAGAACAGTTTTTGTCATTTATGATGTAAGGAGAGGGGGAAAATTTGGGCATTATTTTTTTAATAGATTGCTTTTTGATGCACCGGAAAAGACGAATTTTAGGAGGTGAGTTATGAATTTTGAGCTAACTGAAGAACAAAAAATGGCAAGGGATATGGCACGGGAATTTGCAGAAAAGGAAATAAAGCCAGTGGCCCGTGAGCTGGACAGAGAGGCAAAATTCCCCGCTGAAATCGTGAAAAAGATGGCAGAGCTCGGTATGTTTGGGGTCTATGTCCCCGAAAAATACGGTGGTGCTGGAATGGACGTTGTGAGCTATGCGCTGATGGTTGAGGAAATCTCAAGGGCATGCGCTGGAACAGGTGTGATTATGTCAGCTCACACTTCCCTTGTTGTTGATCCCATCATGAAATACGGCACGGAGGAACAGAAGAAAAAGTATCTGCCACTTCTTGCCTCAGGAAAGGCCATCGGGGCCCACGGAATGACCGAACCAGAGGCAGGCACAGATATTGCAGGCATTAAAACTCGTGCTGTAAAGGATGGCAACGAATGGGTGATAAATGGACGGAAGATTTTCATTACAAATGGGCGAGAGGCAGGTATTTATCTGATCTTTGCCAAAACCGACCCGGAGCTCGGACACAAGGGACTTTCGGCATTTATTGTGGAAAGGGATACCCCTGGTTTTTCCATCGGGAAGATCGAGCACAAGCTTGGGATCAGGGCTTCATCCACTGCTGAGCTCATTTTTGAGGATATGAGGGTCCCAGATGAAAATATGCTTGGTGAGCGCGGTAAAGGGTTTTACATTGCCCTTGATGCCTACGATGGTGGAAGAATTGGAATTGCTGCCCAGGCTACAGGGATTGCAAGGGCCGCCTTTGAAGAATCAGTAGCCTATGCCAAGGAAAGAAAGCAGTTTGGAAGACCTATAGCTGAATTTCAGGCTATTCAATGGAAAATTGCGGATATGGCCATGCTTATTGAGGCTGCGAGGCTGCTCTATCTAAAGGCTGCATTTCTAAAGGACAGAGGTGAGAATTACGTTGTCGCCTCTGCCTATGCAAAGCTATTTGCATCGGATGTGGCAATGAAGGTAACTCGTGAGGCTATTCAGGTTCACGGTGGTTATGGATATACCGAGGACTTTGATGTGGAAAGACATTATAGAGATGCCAAGATTACAGAAATTTACGAAGGTACATCCGAAGCCCACAGGCTAACCATCGCCCGTGCCTTTTTGAGAAATAAGTGAATTATGAGCGTATAGGTGAGGAAAGGTGGGTTGAACTTCTGGACAGGCTCGAGGTTTACCCACCTTTTTACTCACCTCAATGGCTTAAAATCTATAGAAATCTAAGAAAGAATTATGAGCACGGTGCCTATGAAATAAGATGCCGTGATTCTGCGTATCTCTTTCCGTTTCTTCTATCAAAAACCTACCTCCTCCGGGCAATCTACAGTGGGCCGCTTGGAACTTACGGGGGCCCTGTTTTAGTGGAGGGTGAGCATGATTTTGAGTGCATCAGGGAGTTTATAAGCAGAATTTCGAAAGGGCTTGTGCGTTTTGTGGTGAACCTTGAGCCCTTCAATCAGATAGACCCGGCGGTATTCTCAGGAATGAAAGAAGTTAGGGGATTCACGCATATCCTGAATTTAAAAGAAGGGGATGCTTTCACAGAATCTTTCTTACGTGGGGCGAGAAAGGCTGAGCGGGAAGGTGTGAGAGTTGAGATTAATAGTCACTTGAATGAATTTCTTGATGAATTATTTTCCCGTAAAGGGTGGCTTGATAAGAGGGTGGAAGGTAAGAGGGTATTTTTTGAAGAGCAGATAAAAAGTGGGGTTGCCCGGCTCTTCTCGGCTGTTTACCAGGGTCAGCCTGTAGCGCATATCTTCGTGGTATTGGGGAAGAAATATGCCTTTTACCACTACGGAGTGGCGAAAAAGGAATTTTTAGACCTGAGGCCCAACAATCTCCTGCATAAAACAGTTGTAGAAAGGCTGGATGTTCATGTTTACAACCTGGGCTCGAGCCTGGGATTGCCTGGAGTGGAGGAATTTAAAAGGCGCATGGGGGCAAAAAAATATGAGACCCTGAGTTTTATGAAGAAAATTTTATGAGTTTGATTCATAGTTTATGAAGATACTTGTAAAACTTCTGCCATCTTTTATATTCATAATTCCCAAAAGGGGGTTGAGATGACAACGATTTTGATAGTCGAGGACGAAAAAAATCAGAGAGAGATTCTCCAGGAATTTCTCGAAAGTAAAGGCTACAAAACCGAAGGAGCGGAATCTGGTGAAGAAGCATTAAAGAAATTCGAGTCAAGGATTTTTGATGCTATCCTTCTCGATATCAAATTGCCAGACACGTCGGGTATCGATTTGTTAAAGAAAATCAGGAAGATTAATCCACAAATCCCAGTTATAATGACCACTGCTTACTCTGATGTCGATCTCGTTATCGAAGCAATGAAGTCTGGAGCATTCCACTATCTGGTAAAACCGATAAATCTTGATGAATTGCTCATTGTCATTTCTCGCGCAATAAAACATCTAAATCTCGTGAAAGAAATCGAGCTACTCAAAGAAGAAAAAGAACTTTTCTATCCTGATGTGGAGGGTATCGTAGCTGAATCATACGAGATGAAGAGGGTTCTTGCCACTGCTCTCAAAGTTGCAAAATCCCGTGCCTCTGTGTTAATTACAGGAGAGACAGGGACCGGGAAAGAGCTTATAGCGAGATTTATCCACCGCTATTCCCCTCGAAAAGACAAACCTTTCATACCTGTGAATGTTGCAGCCATTCCGGAAACTTTGATCGAATCTGAACTCTTTGGACATGTAAAAGGAGCATTTACCGATGCAGTTAAAGACAGAAAAGGGTATTTTCAGATGGCAGATGGTGGCACTATCTTCCTTGATGAAATTGGTGAACTCCCTTTAAATCTTCAGCCCAAACTACTGAGGGCTTTACAGGAAGGTGAATTTTTCCCGGTTGGTTCATCCAAACCTGTCAAAGTGGATGTCAGAGTCATTGCAGCTACAAATAAGAATCTCGAAGAAGAAGTCAGGAAGGGAAATTTTAGAGAAGACCTCTACTACAGACTGAATGTAATCCATATTCACATCAAACCTTTGAGGGAGCGGAGAGAGGATATTCCGTATCTCCTCGATCACTTTCTCAAAAAATTCAGTCAAAAAGAGGGAAAGAAAATCCGCGGTTTTACAAGAGAGGCTTATGAGGCATTAATAAGATACGATTATCCTGGAAATGTAAGAGAACTGGAAAATATTGTTGAAAGGGCCGTTGTGATGGCCCAGGGTGACCTTATTACAACTGATGACCTGCCTGTTCATCTTCTATCGAGCGAATTTCAGGTTGAAAGCAATAAAAATTTATCCCTGCCAGAGAGACTCGAGCTTATTGAAAAAAGTTTAATCCTCGAGGCACTGAAGAAAAATAACTGGGTGAAGACAAGAGCTGCAAAGGAACTTGGGATCTCAGAAAGGGTACTTAGATACAGGATGGAAAAACTTGGAATAAAGGAAAAACATAGCTAATCATATAGCTTCCATTCTCAATCTTTTAATTTTTCTATCATATCTAACGCGGTAAAATCCAGCCGGGGGGTAATTCCCTTCGACAAAATTGTCGAACTCTATCCTGTCCGTATCCTATCATTCGACAATTTTTGTATGCAATCCCATAGAAGTACAAAGCGAAAAAAAATAAAAAACGCATCAAACCTGAGATTTTATTTTGTGGCAGATAAATTGCAGTTAGATAGAGTGACAAAATTGATATTTAAAAATGAAGGAGGGTGAGACCATGAGGAGGGCAATATTCTCCGCCATAATAGGTCTTGGGCTGTTCTCTGGAGCTTTGATGGCACAGGACACAACACAAATGACGGTAACAGGTGTGGTAGAAAAGATCGAGTATGTCTCACCTACCCCATGGGCCTGCTGCAAATATATGCGAATTGCAGTAAGAACTGCTCCGGGAAGAATAGTTTACGCATGGATACCACCCACATGGTCATTCGGCATACAGATTGGTATCGGAGATAGGGTTGAACTCCAGGGAATCTCATTCCAGTATGCCAGCTCAGGGATACTTGTGAGTTTTGTTCGAAACCTGACGGCTAAAAGGGTATATGCATTGAGGTGGACATACGGTCCACGTAGATGCGCGGGATTCTGGAGGGGCCCAGGGCATTGGTGAGATGTGTGTGGCGGCCTTTTTAAGGCCGCTACACACAACACAAAATCAAAACTCAAGAAAAAATTAAAAAAATTTAAAAGGAGGTTGTTGACATGAGAAGATTGTTAGCACTAACTATAATAGCAGGTTCTGTATTTGCATTCACTGCCTGCGGTCAATCGTCAGCTATTTCCATGAATGATCCAGTGGCACAAACCACTGCTGTTCAACCCACGACGACTGATTTGACCCAGGATGAAATCCAGAGTCTCATACACATGAGACAGGAAGAGAAGCTTGCAAGAGACGTGTACCTCACTCTGTACCAGAGATGGGGAGCAAGAATATTCAATAACATTGCCTCGAGTGAACAGAGACACACAAATGCAGTAAAAACATTACTTGACAGATATGGAATTGCTGATCCCGTCACAAATGACTCGATTGGATTCTTCCAGGATCCAAATTTAACGGCTCTCTACCAGAGACTTGTGGAACAGGGGAGCAGGTCGTTACTTGACGCTCTCGTTGTGGGAGCAACCATTGAAGACCTTGATATTTACGACTTGGATGAAGCCCTCGCAAATATTGCCGTGAATTCTGACGTGATCAGGGTTTACACACACCTTGTTAATGGTTCAGAGAACCACATGAGGGCATTTTATAGACAGATTGTAAGAAATGGTGGCACATACTCTCCTCAGTATATTTCACAGGAGAGGTTTGACGGGATTATTTCGGGTTCAAATGGGAGAAGTAGATTTAGATATCGTGGGAGAACAAGATAAAACAGGAATCAGGGGGGGCGTGCCCCGCAGGGGCACGCCCCCCTGAAATTCAGCCAGTAACTCTGTATGGTTTTAAACCCACCAGGAGGTTCTAAAAATGACAGCAGTAAAGAGAAAAGAAAAGAAGTGGCATTCTCGTGGATTCGTAGCATTTCTGATGGCACTCTCATTTATTGGTCTCGTTTTTTCAGGGATCATCCTATACATCGTGCCACCTGGGAGAATTGCACATTGGACAAACTGGAAACTACTGGGTCTCACAAAAACCCAGTGGGAATCATTACATACAAACCTTGGATACGCGTTTTTGATATTCGCTATCTTCCACATTTACTACAACTGGAAATCTCTTTATAACTACGTGTACAGGAAGGCAAAGCATGCATTTTATCTGAAAAAGGAGCTCGCAGTTGCTACAGTTTTGACCGTCGTAATCATAGTTGGGTCGGCGGTAAACGTTCCACCTTTTAAAACTGTTATGGATATCGGGGATTACTTCAAGAATTCATGGGAGAAGAAACTCCAGTCTCCACCGATTCCTCACATGGAACTTTATTCTCTGAAAAAAGTGGTGGAAGATTTGAAAGGTGATCCAGAAATTGCCCTCAAATATCTGAATAATAGAGGGATAAAGGTACAAAGCGTTGACGAAAAATTAAAAGACATAGCAGCTAAAAACTCAACTTCTCCCGAGCATATTTACGATCTTCTAAAGGAAAGATTTTCCGGTAAACAGATAATGGGACTCGGCAGGATGACTTTTGAGGAACTGATTGATAGGCAAGGTGTAAGTGAAAAGAAGGTCAAAAGTCTATTTTTAAAGTATGGGGTAAAGATGGATAAGAACATGACTTTGCGTGAGTTTTCGGATAAAATAGGGAAAACCCCATACGAAATATGGGAGGAGCTGCAAAAATGATTCTTAGTTTACTGTTAACGTTCACATTATTTGCCCAACCAGGGGGGCAGAGATTGTACTATAATCTCAAGAGTTTGAAGACTGTAGGAGGGGTGGTTGTTGCTGTGCACGACACAGCATGGCCTATAAGAATGGACATTGTTACTGAAAAAAAGGATACTTTTGAGGTACTCCTTGGACCACGATTTGGGATGCCGTGGCTTCCACGTGCCGGAGACACGGTGGAAATTTATGGTAGTATTCACAACAACATAATAATCGCAGGGAAAATTAACGATAAAACTTTGAAGAAAAAACTGACTCTACGTGACCAAAACGGCTTTCCCGTGTGGAGGGGACATGGATTTAAGCAGAGGAGAGGCCGGCACGGAAGACGATAATGGCTAAGCGATTTGGCCTTCTGATATTCCTTGTTTACATTCTCTTCGTCTCCCTCGTGGGCTTCATTTTCTTCAGAAATTACACGTCCACAAGAAATGCTTATCTAAAAATCGCAAGAAACTACATTTCCGGGATAAAGCAAACTTTTACAGTGTTTTCATGTCATCGAGACATGAAACTGGAAGATATATCGAGAGTAATCGATAAACTAACAAAAGAAGGAGAATTTGACTATCTTGCCTACATGATAGGTGACAGTGTGGTTTACTGGCAATCAAAATATGATTATTTCCTCCCTATAGAGCCGGGGATAAGCGATTCTTTGAGGATTGTAAAAACCATCGACCACGACATCCTCGAATTTAAGGTTAATCTTGGGAGACATTCATCTCTTGTGGGAGGATACTCCCTAAAATTCCTTGACGTAATACTTAAAAAGCAGAAGAGGACTGGTCTGACACTCGTTTTTTTCTCCACCCTGATCTTCCTTATAGCCCTCGTTGGAATACTAAAATTCCACGAAAGAATTGTAAGAATGGAGGCAAGAATAAAAGAGGAAGAAGCCGAGAAAAAGAGATTTCAGGAACTTTCATCGTTCTCCTCCCTTATCGCTCATGAAATAAAAAATCCATTAAATACTATCCATCTTGCTCTCCAGATGATTGAGTCAGAATGTGGGAGAGACAGGTTTACCGAGATGATAAGAAATGAAACTAAGAGGTTGATTTCTATTGTTAACGATTTCAGAAATGTATCACGTCCCATCAAGTTGAAACTGGCAAATTGTAAATTGAGTGAACTGATCAACAAGGTTGTTTCTGGATTACAGGCTGAACTTGCGAGAAATATCAGTGTTAAAGTCGATGAGGAAACAGATGTTTTTTGCGATCCACACTGGATGGAACAGGTGCTCTATAACATTTTTAAAAACGCTATTGAAGCAGATGCTACGGAAATAAAGGTAGATGTGAAAAGGAGGGGACATAGCTTTATTCTGGAGATTTCAGATAATGGCAGTGGAATGAGTGAAGAAGCACTTACGCATATTTTTGATATGTTTTATACCACCAAAACTCGGGGACTTGGACTTGGGTTGTACCTTGTTAAAAAAATCGTAGAAGCTCACGGTGGAGAAATAGATGTAAAAGGCAATCCTGGCAATGGATTGAAATTCACAATAAGGATACCATCAACATGGTAATGAACGAAATAATTGGTGTTCTCAAGATGTTTAGAGTACCAGACTTCTAAGAGAGCAGAATGTTAAGGGGGCGGGAGCGTGTTCGAAAAATTTTAAAACCTTTGAATTTTAATGAAAAATTTGCCCCCCACCTTATTCCTCCCCCCACGCACATCGTGCGTGGGGGGAGGATAAGAGGCTGACGTCACCCACGAATTTCTGGATAATAGTGCCTTATCCTTTGTCACGGCTTTAAAAATGCGTACCACTTTCAATATTCGAACACTTTCTTTATGCGGTATAAACGAATATATCCTTCCGGTAAAATTGTTGATTTGGTGCGAAACATTGAATTTCTCGCCCAGATTGTATCGTATAAATATACATGACAAGCAAAAACATGGGTGATGTCAGGGATAGGAGGGGGGAATTTTCGAACGAGCTCAGGGGGGCGGGCGCGAAGCGCCCGCCCCCCTTTAAAACATCACTTAAAAATCACAAATTTCCCCGTCTCATGAAATTTATTGCTCTCCACCCGATAGAAATATACCCCGGGGCCGAAATTCATAATCACCCTCTGACTGGTAACCTTCTTGTCCATGATTTCCCTTCCGGTTGCGTCGTAAACCTTGAGTTTGAATGGAGAATTTGTGCTAACAAACACTTCGGGTCCCTTTGCTGTATAGAGGATTTTTACATGTTTTGTGTAGCCGATGGGAGCAGATTCTCCAACCCCTGTGAGTGCTTCTGTGCTCGAGTAGATGCTCCTTCCAGCTGTAAACGCCATCAATGATGTATCAGATAGCATGAGGCCTCCCACTGTAAAATCAACGGTGTCAGCCGACCAGTTTGAATTTTTGTAATGATAAACGAATTGCTCAGCTTCTTGATAGCTCTTGAAACTGACAAACACATCATTTCCGTTGGTTACGAGCTTTGCAAAATCGGTATAAATGCTAAATGCCCCAAGAGTGTCAATTGCTATTCCATCAGAGGATCTCTCCACCATAAGACCATTCTGACCATTGAAACAGTAGTAGAGATAGCCGTTTTTGAAGGCCATGTCGTTGACCACTCCTGGAGGAATGGTAAAGAGATTCCAGTTCTCTCCACCGTCTCGGCTAATGAGGATTGTGGGCGTTGGATTATATCCTGCCGCATACACTGTGTCAGTTCCCACTACCCTTAAAGGCACAAAATTTGGCAGGATAGCGGTAAATGAGGCACCACCATCGGTTGAGAGGAGCAATGAGGCGCCTCCTGGCTTCTGACCAGGTTTATCAAATGTATAGGCTTTAACAATAATTCTGTTTGGGTCAGACGGTGAGACCCAGGTAACGTCGTAGAAATATGCCAGGCTATCTATAGTGAATCCGGGGTCCATTGCAGTGAAATTGGCACCATAATCAGTGCTTTTGTATATGGCATGGAGTCGGAAGTTGCCCGAAACGTCAAATGAATAGCCGAGTCCTGAAATGTATACAACTGAGGGGTCTGAAGGTGATGTCTGGACGCCTACGGGCATAATTATTCCCGGCAAGAATCGCTTTGACCATGTGTTACCGCCATTGGAGCTGTAATAAAGGACATTTGTGAAAATAGGACCAGTCCACTCCGCTGTAAATACTCCATCAATCATGTAAATGTACCCATTGGCTTCGACTGAGTAGTAAGTTCCAATAACTCCGTGTGTGTAAGGTGTATAAACTGCTCGAAGTCCCTGAGTTATATCCTGGAAGTTTGCTCTATCAGATGATTGCATCACCCCGCCACTAATCCCAGCATACATTGTGCCATTTGAGGTAATATCAAGAGAGTAAGTGATGTAGTCTGTGGATAACGCGTTGAAATACCATAGACCGGCAACCTGGAATCCTTTGTAAATTCCCGGATTTATAAGGGAAGCGACATATAGTGTGTCGTTATACATTTTCAGATCACCCGGGAAAATTATACCTGCTTGAACGGATGCAATTGTTGGTGCCCAGGTCGAACCTCCATCGGTGGAGACATATATTCCGGGAATTGAATTGTCGCCTCCAATTCCTGCCCCTATGAACAATTTATTTGTGTCATCAGGGTCTACGAGGAATGCATCAATTTCGCTTATGATGGTATCATTAAAAACGAGTGACCAACTCTGACCATAGTTACTGGATTTAAAGAGCCAGAACAATGGAGTCCCCATGCTATCGCCTGATACTGCCATAAAAACTACTGAGGGAAAGTTGGGGGAGTACGAGATTCGACATCCATTTATATTTATATTATTTGACGAATTTATCGGTCTGGGGACATTTGTCCAGGTGTTTCCACCATCGGAAGAAATGTATACCGAGTCTCCATTTGCGATATACACATAATGCGAATTTACATTGGAAGCTCCTGCAAACCAGTGGTCTGAAGAGTAGGTATGGGTCCAGGTGTTACCTCCGTCAGATGAAGTATAAACAAGGGTGGAGTCGTCTGAGATAATCAAACAAAAACTATCCTGGCCGGTGTTGAGTATGGTACCGGGACCCGAGATCGGAAATACGGGTGACCAGCTTGAACCGTTAAATTTCCACACTGCTCCAATTGTAACAGCCATAAGATTTGTCCCATCCGAGTTGGAGGCAACGGACAGGACTGTACCTCCATCAGGACCGATGGAGGACCACTGCCAGTTGTTTACTGAAGGATTGAATGCTAAAATGACTGATAACACAATTTCTATCATTTCACACCTCCCATTTTTGACAATTATACGACTCTGGGAGTTTATTTAAAACCCCTTGGGAAAATGTTCAAAAATGCCCTTTTCCCAGCCTCCTCCCACGCACTTTATGCGTGGAGGAGGCGACAGGTGGGGAATTCATCTTATAAATCTAATGAATTTTTCCGAACAGGCTCACCCTCTGGAAAACCTGTTCCCAAAATTCAGAAATCCCCGTTTTTTAAGAAATTCCTCCACATAAACCTTTTCCCCAGCAGGGTGCAAGATGAAGCAAAAGTTTCGAACAGATTTAGTTTTTTAAAACTCCCCGGTTAGATAATCTTCCCGGCCTTGAGCAGGGATTTTGCCGCTACAAAGCGCATAATCTCAGAGGTTCCAGAGCCGATATCAAGGAGCTTCGCATCCCTCATGTATCTTTCAACCGGATACTCTTTGGTGTAACCATAACCACCGAGTACCTGTATGGCATCGAGAGTAATCTTCACTGCTGTCTCCGAGGCCAGGAATTTGACTGATGCCGATTCAAATCTGTTGTCCCTCTCTTCATCGTAGGTTGCTGCGTAGGTGTAGAGATAGGTTCTTACAGCATCAAGCTGGGCCCCTGCATCGGCAATTTTCTTCATTATCATCTCAAACTGACCTATGGGTTTCCCGAACTGTTTCCTCTCATTTGCGTACCTCACCATCCAGTCGAGTGCGGCAAGAGAAACACCTGTGGAAATGGCTGAAATTACCATTCTCTCGATTTCGAGGCTTTTCAACATCTGAGGGTATCCCATACCTTCTGTTCCGATGATATTTGAAACCGGGACTTTGACATCTTCAAAGAAGATGAGGCCTGTGGGAGAGCCGCGCATACCCATTTTTTCGAGTTTTTTCGCAATTGTCACACCTTCCATATTCCTGTCAATCAGAAGCACGCTCATACCTTCTTTCTTTTTGGACGGGTCGGTATAGACGAAAACATAAAAAACATCGGCAACCGGTGCGTTGGTGATGAACATCTTTTGACCGTTGACAATGAAGTAGTCCCCCTTTCTTTCGGCGCGGGTTTTAATGCTCACAGAATCAGAGCCTGCATCAGGCTCTGTGAGTGCATAAGCGCCGATGATCTCACCAGAAGCAATCCTTGGTAGGTATTTCTTCTTTAGCTCCTCGTTTTGCCCCCAATAGGCTACATTATGACCAAATAAAACCGAGGTAACCATAAGTGAAAGGGCAACAGAGGCGCTTTGCTTCGCAATCTCCTCTAAAACGATAACGGCTGAGAGAGGGTCTATTCCAAAACCACCGTATTCTTCAGGAATCATAATTCCTGTGAAGCCGAGCTGTCCCATCTCTTTGAATATCTCCTCGGGGAACCAATCCTCTTCGTCGATTTTTGCAGCTATAGGTGCGATCTTGTCCTTTGCAAAGCGGGCAACTGTGTCCCGCAAAATCCTGTGCTCCTCCTTCTCAAGGTGGCCTATAAGGTCTCCTAACATAGAAAAACCTCCTCGTTTTAAATTAGCTAAATTTCAACTTCTCTCAAATATTTTGCTGCCTCTTCTGGGGGAGTTGGATTTATGTGAAGACCTGATCCCCATTCAAACCCCGCGATTTTTGTGATTCTTGGAATCAATTCAA
>JALXCE010000069.1 GCA_026991055.1 Caldifarciminota bacterium
CCTGTAATGAAAAAGGAGGAATTTTTATGAGAAAACTTTTGTTATCTCTCTTGTTCATAGGGGCACTATTTGCCGGCGAAACAGGTAAAATCGCCGGTAGGGTAGTGGATGCCTCGACAGGTGAGCCGCTTCCAGGAGTTAATGTGGTGATTCTTGGGACCACCATGGGAGCATCTACTGACCTTAATGGATACTATTTTATTATTAATGTGCCGCCCGGTGTTTATAGTGTTAAAGCCTCAATAATTGGTTATACCCCTGTCATTCAGGAAAGTGTTGTGGTACATACTGACCAGACTGCTTATGTAAACTTTAAATTAAAGCAGACCGTTATAAAGGCAAAACCTGTAGTTGTAAAGGCGAAACGAGAGATAGTTAAGAAAGACGTAACTGCAAGTGTTATCACAACGGATAAACAGGATCTGCAGAAAATACCGGTAGAAACAGTAACCGGTATTATTTCGATGAAGGCTGGAGTTACCACTGGCCCTGGTGGGGCGATCCACGTTAGGGGTGGCCGCTCCGGTGAGGTTGCCTATCTAATTGATGGAATACCAATTGTGGACCCTTATTTGAACGGTCTTGCTGTTTATGTTCCTACAAACATCATTAAGGAAATGGAGCTTGTTGCGGGAACATTTAATGCTGAATACGGTAACGCGATGTCTGGAGTGGTTAATATCGTTACTGATGAGGGTTCAAACAAGTTTAGGGGCTCAATAAGTGCATATGTTGGAGACAGGCTCAGTAACCACACAAGAATCTTTGAGCACATTGACCAGTTTGATTTAACTAATGATAAAGATATTCGCTGGAATATCTCAGGCCCACTACCATTTAAAAACAAATTGACCTATTACTTCGGCGGTAGATACTATAAAACTGCGGGATGGCTTTACGGAATCAACTACTATCTACCCACAGATACACGTTATGATACAATAATTCATGGACATGGTGATGGTTCATATGTGGCGATGAACCCGGAAACTGAAAATCTCTGGAATTTTAAACTTACAGCGAGACCCACAAGTTCAATTAAAATATCTCTCACGAATCTGTACACTTATCTACATTACAAGAGCTATATCCATTCGCTGAAATGGGAACCTCTTGCCACTCCGCATCATCTTAAAGAAGCCTGGCAGAGCATTTTCTCACTTAATCAGGTACTTTCACCAAAAACTTTCTATTCATTCAGATTGAGCTATTACTGGTCACAGTTCCGCCAGTTTGTTTATGATTCATATTACTGTCTGGGATACAAATTCCCATATTGGGGATACTTTGTTTCAGCCCATCAGTTTAGAAGAGGTGGAGTTTCAACTTCATGGTTTAAAAGATACACAAAGAGTTATGTGGCAAGATTTGACATTACAAGTCAGATTACTCACATCCACATGATCAAAACCGGACTCCTGTTTACCAAGTATGACCTTTACAGATTTTCAATGAGTGTTCAGAAACCTGATACAACTCCACCTGCATTGCCTGTGAGGGATACTATTGGGGCTCTGGATCATTATCTTCACCATCCTGTTGAGTTCTCTACTTATATTCAGGACAAGATGGAATTCAAAGACATGGTTGTGAACGCTGGAATCCGCTTTGACTGGTATAACCCGAAATGGAAAACATGGGTAGATGACTCAGCTCCATCACCAATGATATGGGATTCCACAAGAGGACCTTTCCCCGGATATAGAGAAGTAAGTCCTAAGTGGCAGCTTTCACCCAGAATTGGAATAGCTTTCCCTATCTCAGCTTCAGGAATTTTCCATTTCTCATATGGTCATTTCTTCCAGATTCCACCTTATTATTACTTATACAGGAACTCAGGATTTAAGTGGGCTGAATCAGGTGGTAGACTTCTTACTAACAGGACCATCATGGGGAATGCAGATCTTAAGCCACAAAGGACTGTGGCATACGAAGTAGGGTTCAAACAGGCACTTAGTGAAAACTTTGGTCTCGAAGTCATTGGCTATTACAAAGACGTAAGAGACCTTTTGTCAACTAAACTCGTACCCACGTATGTTTCCGGTGACCACTATATGGTCTATTCTAACAGGGACTATGCAAATATAAGGGGTATCTCCTTCTATCTAAAATTCAGGAATCTCGGTATGTTCTCAGGAGAGATTGATTACACCTATCAGATAGCTGAGGGTTCAAACTCTGGTCCAAGAGACCTTTTCGCAGATCTTAGACACGGTTATGAGCCACCTAAATACATGGTTCCTCTTGATTGGGATGAGAGACACAGGATCAACTTTACCATCACAATGAATCAGCCTAACCAGTGGACAATCTCACTTACGGGAACCTATGGAAGTGGCCTGCCCTACACGCCAACTGATACAACAGGTCAGGCACTTAGAGGTGGCGAAAATTCAGGAAGAAAGCCACCCACATATAACTTTGATCTAAGTGCTGCTAAATATATGAAATTCAGGAATCTGAGATATACCCTTTCTCTAAAGGTATACAACCTGCTTGACACCAAGAACGAAATCCTCGTATACACCGATACTGGAAGGGCGACATACACTCACCAGACAAGACCCACCGCTGATCCCGGCTATTACATAAGACCTTATTACTTCAGTCCACCAAGGCTCGTGAAAATCGGCCTTTCAGTTAACTTTTAAAGGGAGGAGTAAAGAAAAATGAAAAGACTTTTACTTGCCATATTTGTTTTTGGGATGGCCTATGCTGGCATACCTTACCAGAAGTTTCTTCCTCCTACTGTGAAGCTTACTCCGGCACAAATAGGTAAGGGAGCTGATCTTAAAGGTCACGCAGACCGTAGAGCAGGTATACACGATGGTAACAGAATCAGACTAAAATTCTTTAACACAACGGTAATTGGAGGTCCCGATAGAGTAAACCCATGGCCAAGGCTTGAGTGGCCTGCGGGCTCCGGACACGAGTACATTTATGAGCTTGGTCCTTTATTTGGTGCGCGTGTGAAAGCATACGACCCTAATACTCAGGACTCCGTGTGGATCAGCATACTTGATGATCCTATTCAAGATGGTGGTGACGAAGACCTTGAACCTCTTCCTGGATATTTTAATCCTAACAAGCAAAGTGTAGCATTTTCAGACAAGGATACCCTCTGGCCTCAGACATGGCCTGCATACGTTGGAATTCTCGGTGATACCCTCAGGAACCTGTCTGGCAAATGGGCTGGTCAGTTTAACTTTATTCCCTGGGACCATAATGGTAATCCAATTCCTGATTCGGTTGTTGTTAATGTCGTTGCTGACCAGGAGAGTTATTTTGCAGCTACGGATTCTGCGAATACGGAATTTATGCCGGGTAACAATGCTGGCAATCCATACTATGATCCCGGAAATAACATGAATGGTCTTGGTATAAAAGTTGTCGCAAGAGGTTATCAATGGACTGCGCAGCCTGTCCAAGATGTCATTGTCTGGGTATACGAAGTTACCAATCTTTCTGACAAAGATATAGACTCTATGGTTATTGGATATTACACAGACGTTAGAATTGGTGGTCCCGGTTCTGACTTCCAGGATGATATGTATGGATTTGATACCACTTCCAATATGGTTTATTTCTTCGACCAGGATGGATACGGTAGAGGTGCTGATGGAAGACCATATAAGTGTGGCTGGCTCGGATTCAAATTTTTGGAGAGTCCAGGAAATCCATACGATAGAATAGATAATGACAATGATGGAATGGTTGATGAAAGACAGAACGATGGTATTGACAACGATGATGACTGGGATCCGACAAAAGACGATGTTGGAAGAGATGGAATTGCTGGGACAGGTGATTATGGTGAGAACGATGGCCAGCCTACTTTAGGAGAACCGCACTTCGAGGTTATGGATCCAGACGAAAAAGATGAACTTGGTTTGACATCGGTTCGTGATTTTGTGTATGGAACTGGAGGACTTTTTGCTGCGAATGACTCGGCAATGATATCTATAATGAGACCCGGCGTCTATCAAGTGGATAGAGGACCTGGTGATTTCGTTCTGGTATTTGGCTCAGGTTTCTTCCCGCTGCATAAAGGTGAAACTCAGAGATTTTCTATTGCCCTTGTGATGGGAGCAGATTCTGTTGATCTTTACAAGCATGCATTCAGTGCTCAGGTTATATTTAACAGAAACTATCACTTCCCCAAACCGCCTGAGAAGCCGCAGGTCTGGGCGAGAACAGAGAGTGGTAAAGTGCATCTCTACTGGGATAACAGGGCAGAGCTTAATCCCGAATTTGAGGGGTATGCCATTTTCCGTAGTCAGGATAGAGGTGTAACCTGGGGGACTCCTATTACAGACGCTTTCGGAAGAATTGTTTATTGGAGACCTATTGCACAGTTTGATAAAATTGACTCCATCACAGGACTCGCTCCTGTAGGGGTTGATGGAGCTTATTTCTATCTGGGTGATGATTCTGGCCTGAGGCACTCATGGACAGATACAACGGTAGTTGACGGTGAACACTACTGGTATGCAGTAACAGCATATGCACCTGGTAATGATACACTTGGATTGCCACCGCTAATTTCTTCGGTTTATCCGATAAATGCGAATCCGAGTGTGGTACATGTAATTCCTAATGGCAATCCTATTGGTTATCATCCCCCACAGATAACCATTGATTCGCTAAATTCAAACATTAATGGAACTGGGCAGGTTGATTACATGGTTGTAACTCCTGAGGACATAAAGGATGCATCTTACTATATCAAGTTTGATTCAACTGGAAACGACACTACGTGGTCTCTAATTAAAAACGTTAACGGTGTTGATAGCGTGCTAATTTCCAACAGTACTAAAATACATGGTGAGGATGATAACCCCATTGTGGATGGATTTAGGGTATCAATTAATACTGATACACTTGCACCTGATACTAACTATTTCGTAAGGGGCAACAGTAATTTCCATGTTCAGGTTTCTCTCGCCCGTGGTGGTATAAAGTACCCTGCTGACTATGAGATAGAATTTGCCGACTCTGGAACAGTTCTCGATTCAGTTTTCTACAATAGCCCTACAAACAAAGCGCCTGTGAACTTTAGGGTCTGGAGAATAGAGGGTAAGTATCGCTATAGACAGGAAGTAGTATTCATTGATGGAGACCATGATGGGATAATTGCAAATCCTTCGGGAAGAGATGTTTTGTACCCTGTTCTTACTGACTCAACAGGAAGAATTGTAGCGCGGACATGGAAATTCACCTTTATGGGACCCGGAACTGGAGCGATCCCACCGAACTCTGATAGCACCATTCTCTACCTTAAGTTCCATAAGCCATTTACTGAAAGAGACACCATTTACTTTGATACTCATGAGGGCACTACAAATAAGAACGACATTGTGAAAAATATGAACAAGATAAAAGTTGTGCCGAACCCGTACATTCTTGTATCTGCTTACGAGCTCAAGGATCCAACCATCAGAAGAGGAAGAGGTGCCCGTGAGATTCACTTCATTAACCTGCCCCCAGAAGCAACTATCAGAATTTACACTATAACAGGTGAACTGGTTGATGTGCTACACCATGTGCCAGGAGATCCAGAGTATGTGTCACCTTCGGTACAGAAGTGGAATCTTCTGAATAAAGATAGTCAGGAAATTGCTTACGGAGTCTACATCTACCATGTGGAAGCTATGCTTGACGGTCAGGTAGTTGGAAAATACATCGGAAAATTTGCAGTAATTAAGTAGGGAGGACAGGAAATGAAAAAATTCATTCTACTTTTAGCCTTTTTGGGATTGGGATTTTCACAGACAATCAGTAACACTGGGACAAAGGCTGCCCAGTTTTTGAAAATAGGCCCCGGTGCACGACCAGTGGGTATGGGAGAAGCCTTTGTTGCTGTTGCCGATGGTGCCCTTGCCACATACTGGAATCCAGCTGGACTTGCCCAGACTACTGGGTATTCCTATTTCTTTACAAATGCAAAATGGCTTGCGGGAATCCAGTACAACTACCTTGCTTTTGCAGTACCCATTCCCAAACGCGGTGTTATCGGTGGATCCTTATCCTATCTTGGAACAGACAATATGGAAGTTACAACAGAAACGAATCCTGAAGGTACTGGTGAGTATTTCAGATATTCCGGGCTTGCCCTTGCTTTTAGCTATGGAAAAATGTTTACGGACAAATTTTCCTTTGGATTTAATGCGAAGTACATCTATGAGAAGTTAAAGCTTATGTCAGCTTCGGGAATGGCAGTTGATATTGGACTTAAATACCAGACAGAATGGCATAAATTTACAATCGGAATGAACTTCCAGAACTTTGGGAATAAGATGAGATTGACCGGTGAGGATACAAGATTCATTTATTATCCTGACCCCAATCGTGACCCAAATTCTCAGCCAAATGTAATTGCTGACCTCAGAACTGAATCTTATGATTTACCTATGAGATTCCTTGTAGGAATTTCACTTGTACCATACGAGACGAAGTTTGCTAAAATGCTTCTTGCCATTGATGCTGTTCATCCAAATGATAACACCGAGTATATAAATATTGGTGCTGAACTTTCACTTGCCAACCTCGCTTATATAAGAATTGGCCGAGAGCACAACTTTATGAGAGATGCTGAAGGTGGATTTACATTTGGTGGCGGTGTTAAATATAGGCGGCCGGGAACTCCTCTGAATTTCTCCATCGATTTTGCCATGTCAAACTATGGAAGATTGCAGAATGTGAAGTTCATTTCGGTGGGTCTGGCATTTTGAGCATGATAAGAAATCTGAAGGTGAAAGGAAAATTTCAGATTGTTAGATTTCCCGAGGTGACTAACGCCTACCTTCTCCCCACATATGCTTTATGTGGGGAGAAGGTGATGGTAATTTACCAAACGCTTTATCGTGAGCCTTTACAGTTGGAAAGTTGGGAAATATAATAAAAATTAAAAAAGGAGGTATAAATATGAAGAAGTTGGTAGGTGTATTGGCAGCCCTGTTTCTTATGGGCTCATTGGCTGCAGGAGACGGGGATAATGTATTCCGTCTCGCAACAACAGATCTGCAGAATGATGCGCTCTTTGCAGATACTGTGTACAATGAGTATCAAAGGTCAATGGTAGTTGGAAGTGATCTCGACCAGGATGGAATGAAGGAGATTATCATAACAGATTACAGAACAGTGAGTGATTCTCAGCACGGTAGAATCATAGTTTACGAGGTTTCCGGTGACAACACGCTGCGTCAGGCATGGGTTTACAACATGCCTTCTAATGGTTATTACTCCAATGTAAGAAGTGTTGCCACAGGCGATCTTGATGGCAATGGTAAAGGAGAAATCATTGTTGCAGTGACAGGTGGCTCCGGAGACACTTCAGCTGCACATGTTGGTGTTTGGGTCTTCGAGTGGGATGGAGTTTCCGGAAGTGACAACTATCAGCTCGTTGCACAGATTAATGATTTTGCTACCTATGTTGATACCACGGGTCAGGTTATCTATCCTGACAGATACAGATGTGAAGATATCGCTGTCGGAGATTTTGACAATGACGGAAAAGATGAAGTCCTCTGGGTGAACAACGGTGGTACAGCATTCGATAACGCATATATATTCTCTATCGATGGAGAATTTTCTACCGGGTTCTATTCAACCGTAGTTGAAACAGTCTTCAAACGTACCGAACTTGGTTTCGGTGGTAGTACCGCCGCAGGGTTTGGACCCGTTGATCTTGATGGCGATGGCAATCCTGAAGGTGTCATTACCATATGGAACCATGTGGGAGTTCAGATATTCGAATCCGATGCACCTGATCACTATGTTCTGAAATATCACGCAGAGGGACTTGATCCTGAAGATAGATATCCTTATGCAAAATCAGTTGGTGCCTATGACCTTAATGGTGACGGCACATCAGAACTTGTTATTGGTGCCCTCTTAAGAGGTAGAGTTCACATTCTCGAGCCGGTAGGTGGAGATGTGGACTCCATGGCACATTATATGCCCGAATGGACAGTTATTGA
>JALXCE010000070.1 GCA_026991055.1 Caldifarciminota bacterium
CATTGATTCTCGGGGCTGAATCAAAAAATGAGCCCTTTTATATTGAATCCCATACAGAGATCACGAATGAGGTGCTAAAAAAGGCATCCCGATTTCTCATGCCGGGTCTCGAGTTGAAGCATGTTGTAGCACTCAATAAAAAAGTTAACTGGCAGGACTTTAACCGTGTGCTCTACAGGATAAAACTTCCTCAAAAACTGGCAATGGCACTAAGTGAGGTTTCGACCGATCATACTTTTGCAGAATCAAAAGTGGCTCACTCAAACGGTAAGAATTGGACCAATCTCCCCTTCCCCCACGCACGAGAAGCGTGGGAAGAGGATGAGAGGGGGGCTACAACTTCATCAAATGGCATAAAAGTCAAAGTTGATGGGAACGAAATCACAATTGAGGCCCCGGCATCTGGCTTCAGTGTACTAAAATTTCTATCTGAAAAATTTGGAATTGACAGAGAAGAGGCTCGAACTTTTCAGATTGAGCGTTTTTATGCGATAACTTATAATACCACCCATGACTGATAAAGAAATTTTTGAAATCATCAGCGGAATCGAATCTACCATTGACAATGAACTTTCCAAAGTCATTGTTGGACAGAAAGAGGTAATTGAAAAGATACTAATTGCCCTTCTCTCTGGTGGACACGTGCTTATTATTGGTGTGCCCGGGCTCGCCAAGACTCTCCTTGTCAAAACCCTTGCTCAGATACTTGATCTTAAATTCTCAAGGATACAGTTTACACCCGACCTAATGCCTTCTGACATAATTGGAACGGATATCATCGAAGAAGACCCTGCAACAGGCAAAAGAAGATTCAAATTTGTTCGCGGTCCGGTCTTTGCAAATATGATTCTTGCAGATGAGATAAATAGAACTCCCCCAAAGACCCAATCTGCCCTCCTTGAGGCCATGCAGGAGCTGAGAGTCACGGCAGGTGGCAACACCTATGAATTGGATAAGCCCTTCTTTGTCCTTGCCACCCAGAACCCAATTGAACAGGAAGGTACATATCCTCTACCCGAGGCACAGCTCGACAGGTTTATGTTTAACGTCTTAATCGACTATCCTGGCTATGAAGAAGAACTTGAGATTGCAAAAACCACCACAGGTGTAGAGACTCATGACCTAAAGAAAGTTCTTGGAAAAGAGGAACTCCTGAACGCCCAGAATCTTGTGCGTCGGGTTCCTGTGGCAGACAACGTAATAGAGTTTGCAGTTAAGCTATCCCGTGCCTCGAGACCATCTGACGAGCTTGCCACTGATTTTGTGAAAGAATACGTCCATTATGGAGCAGGGCCCAGGGCATCGCAGTACCTGATACTTGGGGCAAAGGCAAGGGCATTGCTCAAAGCAAGGCCTACCCCGACCATTGAAGATGTTGTCGAGGTGGCCTATCCTGTTTTGCGACACAGAATACTTGTAAATTTCAACGCTGAGGCCGAAGGCATTACATCAGAGGACGTAATTCGCCATCTTCTTGAAGAGAGTAAAAAGTGGATTTAATGAGTATGCGTGTGAACACTTACCTCTGTGAATCTCAGAAGTTAGTAGTTATGGGGAATCTGTTAGAAAAATTCATCTGGAATTTTAAGAGGAATTCCCCCCACCTAACTCCTCCCCCTACGCACGAAGTGCGTGGGGGGAGGATGGGAGGGGGTAACATTTTCGAATACGCTTATAACCATGGACAAGTTTGAAATCGAAGGTGGCTATCCTTTAAGAGGCACTGTTACAATCAGCGGGGCAAAAAATGCCGTGCTGCCCCTTATGGCTGCGTCTATTCTATTTGAAAAGCCTTTTACACTCCTTAATGTTCCCGATGTTCAGGATGTTTTTACACTTGCAGAGTTATTAGATGTACTCGGTGTTAAAGCCGAAAGGCTTGAAAAGGGCAAATGGAGAATCGACCCCTCACGTATTACTTCAACAAGAGCCCCCTATGAGATAGTCAAAAAGATGCGTGCCTCTATCTATGTACTCGGTCCCCTGCTTGTTCGTGAGGGCAAGGCCGAAGTTTCGCTACCCGGGGGATGCGCTTTCGGGCCGAGACCCGTTGACCTGCACATCAAAGGGCTCAAAGCACTCGGTGCCGATCTCAATATTTGCCACGGCTACATCTGTGGAGAGCTCAAGGCCCCTCATGGAGCAGAAATAATCTTTGATAAAAAATCTGTCGGTGCAACAGCCCATATCATGATGGCAGCATCATTGATTCCTGATAAAACAAGATTGATCAACGTCGCCCAGGAGCCCGAAGTTGTCCAGCTTGGTGAATTCCTAAAAGCCTCAGGTGCAGAAATTTCAGGATTGGGAACCGACGTCATCGAAATTGTAGGTAAAGAGCATTTATCACCTCCTGACAGCTATACAGTGATTCCCGATAGAATTGAGGCCGGAACTTATGCGGTGGCAGCATATCTCACCGGTGGTGATGTAAAAATAGACAACTGCATACCCGAGCATTTTCGTAACGTTATTGATAAATTAAAACTGGCAGGAGCAAAGGTAGAAGAAGGGGAAACATTTATACGGGTAACTCCTGAAAGTGACTTCATTAAACCGGTTAACATCATAACAGCACCTTTCCCTGGCTTTCCCACTGACATGCAGGCCCAGTTTATGGCATTAATGACCGTTGCAAAGGGCACAAGTGTTATAAAAGAGGGAATTTACCCTGACAGGTTTAAGCATGCCTTTGAGCTCAATCGATTAGGTGCCGACATCATCGTCGAGGATGGCACAGCAGTGGTGAACGGAGTTGAAAAACTCTACGGTGCACCGGTTATGGCAACAGACCTGAGAGCTTCAGCCGCCCTTGTCCTTGGGGGATTAATTGCCGAGGGTAAGACTATAGTTGATAGGATTTATCACCTTGATAGGGGATACGATTCCTTCGAGATAAAGTTACAGGCTCTTGGGGCCCATATTAAGAGGGTAAAAAGTTAGTTGTCCTTTTCCGGAACATAAACGAGAATTCTGCCGCAGTTCTCACATCTCCCAATCTCACCTGTGGAGCGAAGCTTTATAACAAGCTGGAGAGGCAGGACGGCGTTACACTCGCTACAACTTCCATCAATCACATAGGCCACTGCAGTTCCCTTGGTTTTCCTGATTTTCTCATACTGGCTATAAAGTTCACCAGGTAGTTTTTTAACCACATTTTCGCGCTGTGCCCTGAGAATCGCAAGCTTATCGTCTATATGGGTAAATTCGTCCTGAATATCCTTAATCTTGCTTCTTATTTCCTGCTCCTTGTGTGCATTCTCTTCTTCTTTTTTTCCAAGGGTGGCTTTAAGCTCGTCAACCTGATAAAGCAGCTCTATCTCTTTTTCTTCGAGAGATTCCTTTTCCCGTTTAGCGTTGGCTATTTGATCCATGAGAGCCCGGTATTCTTCGTTGCTTTTAACCATGTGTTCCTTTGCCAGATAATTCTGGATCTCCTCTTCTTTGGATTTTATATCGAGCTCGATCTTTTTAATCTCTTTTTCCGTCTCTTTGATTTTACCGGAAAGGGCCTTCAGCTCTTCTTTGAGTCCATCTATCTCACGCTCAAGCTCCTTGATCTGGAGGGGGATGAGTTCTTTCCTCTTAAGATGGGTCTCAATTTCTTTATCTATCTTTTGAAGACTTACGAGAAGCTCGGCTTCGTGGTTCATTGGCTTAAATAATATTTCAACCATTCGGGACAGTCAAATTCAGACCACTTGAGGGAATTTATGAATCAAACAGCTATGATACCTGCTTTACATCCGATGCTTACCTAAGATTACGCAGGCCAAAATCCAGATGTGCGATTAATCAGCAGATTCCCTGAACTTCCTCGGTGGGACAAGGCCAGGATAATAGTGGTCAAAGAGTAAGTTAAAAAGCTCGTGTGACCTTATAACAATGGTTTTGTAATCCCATCCACGCTCAGCAGCAATCTCCCCTAACTCCTTCAAATGTATAAAGTTCTCAAGCACCAAAACTTCATCCATCTCGGAGAGCTCGATGTCAAGGTTCAGGAAATAAAGCTGGGCCAGTTCCCTTGCAATGTCCCTGACATACCCCCATGGTATCACTTCCCGTCTGAAAAGTTTCACTCGCTCTACCTCGTCATCACTTATATTCCACCTCTCGGTTATCTTTGAAATCCTCTGTCTAATCAATCGCAGGAAAAGCTCCGTCTCCATGTCCCTGTAATTAGT
This sequence comes from Caldifarciminota bacterium, assembly GCA_026991055.1. GTDB lineage: Bacteria > Hydrothermota > Hydrothermia > B15-G9 > WFZT01 > WFZT01. The sequence goes on from JALXCE010000070.1 coordinate 4,185, forward strand.
ATCTTTGAGCTTGATTGTCCTCCTTACAAGAAGAGTATTAAACCTCTCGATAAAATCGCTGACCTCGTGGTTGTGCGCTTTTACATAAGCCACGCTGTACTCACCACTTACAGCATTGCGGACAGGTGAGATATAGACCGGATAGTAGCCGTTACGAAACCAGAAGTTTAGAAGCTCTGGAGTCGCACCAAAACTCGCGCCAAACCAGTCAAACCTGCCAGAGTAAAATTCTTCCATCTTTCTTAAAGACGTCGACCCGATGCCCTGATTGAAAAAGGAAGGATGGGCAGCTATTCTGACAACCCTGAGTCCTTTAAAACAGGGGAAGCTCGCATCCTCGTAATACCTCGCCAGAACAGAAGGGATAACATGGCCATTGATCTCCTGATGAAGCTCTGGATTGTGTGTAAGTCCCTCACAGATTTCCTCCGGCAAATTACCCTCCTCAGCTAAAAGAAGTGAGGATGCAAGTTTTTGATCCAATTTTAGTGAAGCGGCATGAATGTGTGGTGCATCGGCAAGAATAATTATGTCATTGGGCTCATTCCTGTAATGGGCAAGAATGTAAATTCCTATGTATTTCCTGAGAGTCTCTCTGTCCTCTATAAAGAGCTTTTCCCGGTCAAATTCGACAAATTCCTGCTTCTTGAAATTGAGCTCATCTATCTTTTCGGGCTCTGCATCAAGGAGAAGCACATCGTATAGCCACTTTTCTATTGGATCGTTTGCGCTATACCTAATGGGCTGGTTTAATTCAAAAATCTGGACGTTAATCCCATCCTCCTTTAGTTTTCTGAGAAACCTTATATTGAAACCTCTTCCAGCCCCCTCATACCCGTGGATTGTGGTTGAAAAGATGGATTTTTCAGCAACATCAAGGAGTCTGTGGAGCATGGGAACGGGCAGTCCGGAGGCCTCATCGACAACCACCATATCCACATTTTGATAAACCATGTCCATCGGGGCATGATAAACAATTTCAAACTTCTTTCTCTTCAAAACTTTACCGTCAAATTTTGGTGGTTCACCAAGAGTGGTCATGGCAAGTCTCGCAAATTCGAAGATGGTTTTTGCGCCCTCAAAGGATGGGGCTGTTACTCCCACCCTGAAACGGCCAAAATTCAGGTAATGCGCAAGTGCCCCTAAAAATAACCCCACGACTGCAGATTTTCCACGTCCCCTATTTGCTGTCACCACAAAGGTTCCATCCCCAGAAAAGTAGTATTTCTCCAATTTTTCAAGAACATCCACCTGATCCTGAGTGGCACAGATCCTATAGACCCTTTTATCAAAAGCCATTCGCTCTGGAATGGTTATTTTCTGCCTTTCCTGGAATTTTCCCTTTACTCTATTGGCAATTGCATTCGTTTCACTCACAAAATATATGCCGGGAGAGGTTTTCAGGGAATGCAGGAAATATTTCTCAAACGTTCTTTTGGTATCCCGCTCTGTATAAGGGTATGAAGCAAGTTCAAAATGCTGCTTCATGGTCTTCTCAAGCCATGAAGCAGGTGAATCTAAAAGGATAAAAATGATCCCACCACCTCTTACAGTATCAACAAGTATGCCGAGGTCATTGGGGAAGAGCGAGAATGTGAGATCAATCACAGCAGCATCAAACGTTTCACCAAGCACTGTCCTTGAGCGTCCTATGGGTATGGTTTTGATGTAAATCTTTCGAGGCCTGTGTCGCTTAATTACTCGCATAAATCTCCAGTATGAACTCTCCCTATCCTCATAGGCATAAAGAATGCGCTTTTTCCCCTCAACTATACTATGAAGTGCGAGAATAAGATAAGCCGAGTAAGCAAACTTTTTGTGGGTATCCACTGCAAATGTAATTATCCGTCTGTGTCCACTCGCATTTGCGTCATAAACTGCTTCAAAGAGAAACTTCCCAAGCGGCTGTCTAAGGTTTTCGGGCAATTTTGAAAGGTACTTCTGCATGGGATAAAATTATAGAATGGTTCCCGAACTGAAAACAGGCCTTGTAGTCAAATCCCGATTTGCAAAGCTCATTGTAGAGGGTGAGAAGTCATGGGAAATCCGAAAAATTCCACCGTATGTCACGGGGATTGTTGGGGTAATAGATGGGGATAATGACCTTTTGCTCGGAACCGTTGAAATTTCAGGATTTTTTGGCCCTTTCTCGCTGAAGGAAATCCTCAAATACGAGGACAAACACCACGGAGGTAAGTTTTTGAAGAACTATGCGCGAGGGGGCATAAAGCTTTTTGCCTGGCAGCTCAAAAATCCCATCAAATTCTCAAAACCTCTCAAGGTCAAATACAAAGAGGGCAAAGCAGGCATCGCCGAAATTCTGGATGTTGAAGTGTGAACGGGGAAAACCGCCAGAGGTAAATATATTTATTTATCTGGGACACAGGCCTTTCTTGTCTCGTAGATCAGGCTGTGGGGCTGTTCAATAATGCACTTTTCTACGTTTTATGAGTGATAGGGCCTTTTGCTTGAAATTTGAAAAAATTTTAGAAGTAGCCCCTCACCTTTATCCTCTCCCCGCAAAGTATTTATGCGGGGAGAGGAAATTTTGTCTTCGAGTGGGGCTTCAGAAACTGCATCAAATATGTTATTCAAAGACCTTTTCAGACTTTTACATAGAAGAAATTTTAGTTGCAACTCTATCCCCTTCCCCGCAATCTCAAAATACTTCCTTCCCCCGCTTGCGAAGCAAGCGGGGGAAGGTCAGGAAGGGGGTATTCCGCTTGAAAAATTCAAGATGTGGCCTTTCAACGGACAACTTCAGAAAACTCCCTCCCCCACGCTCTGCGTGGGGGAGGGAATTAAAGGAAGGGGGCATTCCGCTTGAAATTTGTAAAATTTCTAAGTTGTTGCCCCTCACCTTCCTCTCCCCGCAATGAATTTATGCGGGGAGAGGAAGGTTTTAATAAGAATTTTTTTCACAAACTTTGCTTGTGTACTCGGACCCCACTAAAGTCACGCGACCCTACAGGCGAAGCCCATATTTCTACAGCCCCCGCGCTTCGCGCGGGGGCTGCCTTTTAAAACATCAATACAAGTGCTATAATTGCGAAGATATCTATCACTATTAACGTCAGATTCAGGTCCTCAAACTTCCCAAGAAACAGCTTTATCAACGTGTAAATCAAGAATCCCCAGACAATTCCCTGTGTGATAGAGTAAGTCAAAGGAATCAGGAAAAGCGCAGTAAATGCAGGAATCGCCTCGTCCATCTTCTTCCAGTCAATATTCTTAAACGACTGGGCCATAAAAACACCAACTATAAAGAGCACAGGCGAGGTTGCCACAGCAGGAACGAGAGACAGTATGGGACTGAAAAACATAAAGGGAAGGAAAAGGAGACCGGCAACCACAGCAGTGAGACCTGTTCGTCCTCCCTCCTCTACTCCAGCTGCCGACTCGATATAAGTTGTAGCAGACGAAGTCCCTGCGAGCCCGGAGATCGTCGTTCCAATTGCATCTACAAGGAGTGCCTTATCAATATTTATTGGCTGTCCTTCTTCGTCAATCAGTCCGCCAACATAGGCCACACCGAGGAATGTAGAAATCGAATCAAACATGTCGGTAAAGAGCAGGGTAAACCAAGGACCAATCATTCCAATCGTTAGCGCATCCTTTATATTGAGCTTTAAAAACACATCCAGCTTCGGCAGAGCAACAACACTTTTTGGAATGCTCACAATCGGCTTTGCTATCCATCCAGAATGCATCCCGATTAGTGTAACAACAAGGGCAATAACCGAGTTAACGACGATAGAAATCACAAGGGCACCTTTGATTTTCTTTGCCACAA
>JALXCE010000071.1 GCA_026991055.1 Caldifarciminota bacterium
CACCTTGCCATATAGAAGACGAGATGAAGTTACCATTTTTCAAATACATGGTGAGCTGAGGGGATATTTCAGCCGATGGCCTTTCGTTTAAATCCCTTTCCCGTGTGAAACTAACACCTGTCACGAGGTACGGAATTTTCTTGAGGTATAAACTTCTATTAAAGCTAATGTTAAACCGATATCCGCTTCCAGGAACAAAACCGATCTTGCTGACATTAAAAAGTGAATCTATCCTCTCAAAAACCAATGTGATGTCGTAATCTTTATTGTTCCAGCTAACTCCCATATCTAAGAAGTTCCCTCTATCGGTATCTTCCTCTTTGTAGATTGACCGGCCACCTATCAAAACAGCAGAGAAGTTATGCCATCTAAATTTGGAATCAAAGGAGAATAAGCGATTCCAGGTTTCACTGTGACTGTAATTTCCTATAAGACCTCCCACCTGGAGTGACTTTGAAAGGTTAATAAGAGGCCGGAAATATAAAAATGTTTCACCTGAATCTGTTTTAACAGCGAGGACACCGGTTTTTAATATTTTCTGTCTTAATACGGCCTTGGCACCCCAGTCTATGGGAATTTCCCCCATCATGGTGGAGCCAATTGCCCTTGTGTAAACAAGTTTTACAACAGGCATTCCCATCAGGAAAGGCATTTCAAAAATGTCCATATCGTAAACAAAGAACGGTCTTCTCTCTGGTAGAAACCTCGGGTATTTAGATATATTCACATAAAATGGGTCTGCTTCGACATCTGCAAAATCTGGATTTACAGTGAGGTGGAAAGAATTCCCGGACACACTAACTCTGAAGTCTCCCGCTATATTTTTATAAGTTTTGACTTCTTTCTCTCCGAAGAAATTCAGGGTTGTATCTTTACGCCATACAAATTGAGGAATGAGCTGGCCAGTAATATTAAGGGGAGCTTTCACCGTTACATACTGCATTTGAGGGAGTAAATCACCTTTACGAGGTAGCTTGTAGTAATAAATTGCCCTGTTTTTGCTGACATTCCTGGAGAAATTTATTCCCCATTGGGTCCGTCTGTTATAGGTGAGAGATTTAAAAGGAATTCGCATCTCAACAGTATAAAAAGAATCTCCTACGTAAGACGCAGCCTGCCAGTTTGCATCCCATGATATATCAATTATTCCATTTTTCTGTGTAAAGTCTTCGATATTTCCACCTGCATCTGCAGAAAAGGCAAATACCGTAGAGGGTGATCCAAATGGAGCGATATAGAAGGTAACATAATCAGCAGCCACCATGTCACGTGGTCTATTTTCCACAATTGGTGGGGGACCTGAGCATTTGAAACCCACGTAGATGGCCTTTGAGGTTGTAAATACATAAGCCTCTGTAGAGTAATCTGGAATTTTGTTGTAAACCGGGGTGAGCTCTCTGAATTCTTTTACGTGGTAAGCCTTTACCCACACGTGTTCATTTAGTTTACCATCCAGTTTTATTTCCCCGTCCAATCGGGGAATTACAAGCGACAGCATCACCAGCATCCACATATCTAATAACCCTCCTTTTGAAGAAGTTTAAGAGCATTAATTACATCTTTCTTCTAACACAGGTTAATGCATAGATGATAAAAATTTATGCGTTTTACATCCCCGCTGAGTGTATTTGAAAATCTTGCCCCACACTTCGTGTGAGGGGAGATGGGGATTCCCTTTAAAACTCCAGATAAATTGAAATTTATAGAACACACACCACTTGTTTAAAGTGATTCACGAGTATTTTCTCAGTATCCATGCGGGTTTCAGGTGTGTTGGCTTTAATTCACAGTCCTTTTGTGATTTTACACTATGGTCTAACAAGACCAAGCTGGTAAGGAGGATAGAATTAAGAGATATCAACAAATCAATCCTACCCGAATATTTTTGTCTGTGGTTACAAATTTAGAGTTTGATGATCTCTCAGACAGTAAATATCTGTGTAGTGACCTACTGTAGAACTACAATAATACTTTGGAGTTCTATACAAAAGACATCAGACTATAAATGCCAATTTGACAGATTAAAAAAGAAGTCGAATAGGGAGAATACATAAACACCTGCGGCTAAACCCCTGTATGTTTTGTTATTGGTCGATAGATATTTGTGCATTAGACCAGCGGTTGCAACAAGATACGCTATTCCCCTTGGGTTGCCATGATAAATATGCCCACCACCGGGAACTAACAAAGCATCCATAACTCCCACCGCCTCGTTTAAAGCGGGATTGGTGTAAGGGAACCTTTGGTATGGATAATGCAATGATACAGATACCCAGTATTTTCCGACAAGAAGGTGGTAATGCGGATCCGGTTTGATCCAGTTCTCGGCAACATCTACATCCACCACTCCAAGCTTGATTCCCAATCCCTTCGTTCCGTAATCAAAATCCTCAAGTGTATCACTGACATGCACGTTGCCAAACCTGATATATATGGTTTTCAGAAATCCTATCTCAGTCCCTCCCATATACCATTTAACAGGTGGCCCTTTAACCAGATCCTGCTGATATTCATAGTTGAAAAGGATTTCAAAGAATTGCCCGATAGAGGATTTCATTAATTTATCATAGGATTTATCAAGACGAAAAGCCGCCCCTATCCTTAAAAGTCTTGGAAGTGGGGCTTTTGATCCGCTGTAATACTTTATATCAGGGCCTATATTTTGAATAGCCAATCCCAAAGCCACACCGTAATCGGATTTAAAAGCGAGTCCAAAATCGAAAGCATAATCTTTTGCATATGCACAGGCCTTTGAACCACATAGTGTTTCTGCCATTGCTTCGGAGAGAAAAGTCTGGAGTATATGCTTAAACCCAATTCCTAAACTCAAATAGGGTCTAAGTCGTTTCGCCAACCCGAGTTCGAAGATACGATCATTTGGATTAATTGTATCGTTGAATGCTATGAACTGTCCTACGTAAAAAGTTTGCTGTTGAATTCCTAACACAAAATCGCCCTTGAATGGTAATTTGTAAGTAAAACCGAGCATTTCATTCCGTGAAGTCGTGTCATTAGCAAACCATGATGGGACACGTCTGATACTGTCGGAGGTGACAGCAGGTATCAACGGATCAATCAAACCGCCTGTCATTAAGTTGGTGGTGTAACTTGAGAATCCATCTTTGAATCCAATAGCCGCTGGATTATATGCCATTGCAGCAGGGGACTCAAAAAGTGCGACTCCCGTGAATCTGCCAATTCCAGCATTTCGGGCATCTACAGGGGCAGTTAGCGACAAACAGCCGGCATTGATCAAATAACTATATAACACTAATATCAAGGATGTTACTGACATCATAACCTCCTCCTTTTATCGTACGTATTTTCACATTTCTCAAAAGTCGTGTCAATAATTTTGTACGCTTTTTAAAAATTCTGAATAACCAAGACTTTGGGAAATTGTTTTCTGGTCCACTGACGTTCATTCAATTTATAGTACTACTTCCTGAAAAAGGTTATAGTGAATTTTGGGACGAGACTTGATCACTAAATTACATACTTTTAATATCCTCCGAGTTGATTTTTTCTTCTTTTCCTATCTGGAGTTTGCGGTTGATGTATCTTATTGAGATGGAAATGGAGGGGTATCTCATGGACATTTCCTTGTGGATGTAGTTTCCATCGGATTCGTTTGTCCATGATGATTTATAGGTGTGAAAGACATCCATAAATGCCAGTGTCACAGCGATATTCTTTATTTGAATCATATACCCAAATTGTGCACCAAAGACAGGGGCCATTTTACCAAATGTCTCTGTGTAAGGACCGATATATTGCACCCCGGCCTGTATAAATCCAATGGGAATCACAAGGCCTGAGAACATAGCACGGACCATGTAAAACATTCCATCTTCAATCCCGGTGTCTTTTTTGAACCTATAATGATAAATCTCGGGTGAGAGTGTGAATCTCATAAACCTTGAGAGTTTCCATTCAAGGTCAAAATTGCCACCAATCTCTCTTCTATACGGGAAATTAACCTCTTTCTTAACTATGATCCCGGAATCCCCAACCTCCTCCACTTTGTTAAAGTAATCTTTCGAATAAAGATAATATCCTGAAGCCGAGAGATAAATTTTCTCTCTCAGGGGTGTTTCAAAAGATAGCTCATAGGAATCGTTAAACTGCGGCTTAAGCGATGGATTCCCTTTGTGCACCTCATTGGAAGTCTCCCATACGTCAACGGGATTCAGATCATAAGCAGAAGGCCTTCGAATCCTCCTCGAATAGCTAAAGGACAGCTTTGAGAACTGGCTCATTCGGGTGGAAACATAGAATGATGGGAAAATATCGGACCGTTTTATGGTGAAACTCCCTATTTTCCTGTCTGTTCCCTCAAATCTCAGACCAACGGCATAGTTTAACTTCCTGTAACTACTCTTAATTTTAACATAACCAGCATTGACAACCCTTCTGCTGTTTAGAGGATTTTCGTATGTGGAATCACCGATAATTTGTGTTGATGTTGTGGACTCAAATTTTTTCATGCTATACCTGTATCCTGTGGATAATTTGAATTTTCCGATGATTTTGTCTGCTGAAAGGTCAAAACGTAGTTGATTGAGGCTACCGTCTCCTTTCATTCTTATTCCACCCACTGTATCCCCATCAGCAATCTTCGGTGCCTCATGAGATTTATCTGTATCTAATTTCCCCGCATAAAGCGAGGCATCTATACTACCCGATTCAAAATCCCTGGAGAAATCAATGGAACCTGAAAAGAAATTTGAGGTCCATTTTGCGAAAATGGGATTTCTGTAGCTACCGGAGTCTGATCTGTAAAGAAAATCACCGCTGTAATCAAGGATGTATTTCCCTGCCTCACCGTCGAATGTTAAAGTGGCATGTTTTCCGATTTTCAAATTTGCCCCGAGTCTAATGTTTTTGGGCAGATCATGAGAATAGAAGTTGGTTTTATCAAGGGAAATTGTGTCGGATGGGTTTTTCATTTCCATTTCATACTGAAGTGCCTGAGAATATTTATTGTAATTTCCCATGCCATAAAAGCTGTTTTTACCTTTAACAGCACCTAAAGTGAAAGACACACCATAATTAGAAAATGTGCCGAATCTCAGTGAAAAGCTGTTCTCCACCTTGTATGTGGACTTTTTCAGCACAATATTGACGATAGCATTACTCTCAGGGTCATACTCGGCAGAAGGATTGGTTATTATCTCGATCCTTTCAATCTGAGATGCAGGAATTTCTTTTAACACCTGAGAAGGCTCGAGCAATGTAGGTTTGTTGTTGAATAGAACAGTATAATTTTTGCTGTTTTTGATGAGGACCTCGCCTGTGATACTAACAGAGACACCAGGAACGTTTCGTAATACATCACTCGCGTTCCCACCTGATGAAATCACATCCTGTGAAGGGGTTACAATTGTCCTGTCAACCTCTCTCCTAACCCTCGGGGCTTTTGCCGTTACCTTAACCGGGGAAGTTTTAATATAGCTTGGTGAAAGATAAATAACCCCAAGGTCTTTCACATCTCCATTCTTTATGGTAAACGTATCAGTTTGGGCCTTCTGGTAACCTATAAAATCCACAGTGGCATAGTATTTCCCGGGTTTTAACCTCTCAATCAAAAATTCACCGGTGGAATCCGCATAAGTCCCACCTGCCTGCTTACCACTTTTATCGAAGACAATGACAACTGCATACTCAACAGGCTTTGATGTGCCCTTTTCGAGCACTTTCCCTTTAACAGCTCCATAGTTTATAAAAAGATACATAAGAATTAGCTTCATTTTTCACTCCCTATCCGCATTTTATGCTAAGTGAACTTTTTAGATTAATTCTGCGTTTCTTTTTATCCTTTTTACTGGTTTCACATCCAAGACTGAGGAGCGAGCAGAAGGAGTAGCTCATGGTACTTTTACCTTTTGTTTTATCCTTGCTTTGCATCCCCAGAATCTGGAGACTGAGAACCTGCCACATAATTTCACCTCCTCTCAAGTTTTATAACCCTATCAAATCTGTTCTTAGTGACTTATTTTGTAAATTTTATCCATACACCTGCTGAGGGGATTGGGATTCTTACAAATTTATCCTCCCCCGGTTCAAATCCAATGTCGGGCTTAATACCAATCAGATTAAATATTCCAAGAACAAACCTGCTCTCTGAGCCCTGGAAGTGAAACCTGCGTGCCCAGCTCACATCCACCCTGAGGTAAACCTTTGAATTAATAATCCTTGGCTTCTCATATACTATAGGTCCACTATCAGTATCACTGTAAAACTCAGGAATCTTAATTCCACTCTTAAAATAAATAGGAACATCAATCACGTTCTTACCCCATCTAAAAGATGGCATGAGTTTAATTGAAATTTCCGGAGTGTATGGGAGTGGAAACTTTGCTTTTCCCGTGCTTTCAAACCCTTTTAAAATCCCCACATCCCCACTCAATCGCCAGAATTGCTTTCCGAAAGAAAACGAGACATAAGCACCTGCGGCAAATTTCCTCACATGAAGAAGTGAATCGTAGAAAACGAGATTCCATAATGTATCATTACCAATGGCAAAAGTATCTGCTTTCACAAGCTCGGTTATAAAATATTCGTGGGGATAATATCTTATAAATCCACCAATTGTAATATTTTCTCCTCCGGATTCAGCCTGCAGATAGTAAGTTTTTGTTATTTTGTCAGGGTAAGCCATACCAAACCACCCATCATTGGGTGAAGATTCCACCTGCGAATTAGCACCAGATGTGATTCTCAAATAATATTTACCCCACAGGTATCCAAATCCAAATTGAGGCATGAGGGCAATCTTCCACTTCCCGCTTTTTATTATCTTAAACATAGGTGTAATTTGAAAGCCACCAAACTTCATTTCTCTCCAGATTTGACCTTCAAAAATCCTGTAGCTGCCATTCATCCACGGAAAGTATTTCGAATTCGCATCAATCTTCAAAAATCTAAAATGGAAGCCAAGAGAAAATGGAGCTTTTCCCACAATCCCAACTCTCTCTGAGCTTGAGGCATCTTTTTCACCTGTATCCAGATATTTCAAATGATAAATACCGCTGCTAAAATACACCCGACACCCACCAATCCTCATTCCTGACATGAAATTTAGAAAATCCCACTCTGTCATATCAGTAGCACTGTCCCGTGCAAAGTCATAAGATATGTATGAAATGAAATTGCGAAACCTCCCGATAACATCTCCAAAATAGTAGAGAATATTTCTGGTCATTAAATAGACCGGAAGCGACATGGATGTGAATCTTATTGAAGCCAGAAAGTCCTTTCTCGAATGGACAAAATTAATGGATGAGGTTGGATCAACAAAGAGTTCATCTGTCCTATCATTCCTTAAATGAAAATTGATTGCCGAAGACACCTTCAGGGAAAGTTCAGGTGGAATATAGACCGTGTAAAAGTCATAAGCTTTTAAAGAATAGACAGGAACAGCGGTTGTAAAGCCAAAATGGAAAGGAAAAACAAGAGGGTAACCTTCGATAAAGGCAGAGTTTTCACCGGGTACACCACCTTTTACATAGAAGGAGAAAGGTAAGAGCTCATGTCCCGGCTCAACAAACGGTAGATTCAATATGGGTCTTAAGGGGTCAGGAGCTATGGGTGATGGTGTTTCAATGATAGATTCTCTCTTAATTTTCACATCACCTGATGGTAATGGAGAGGAGATGACTTCAACTTCTTCGGTTTTATATTCAATTGGGGTAAGGATGAAGGTTAGAGTGGTGTCCGTGGTCAGATAGAGTGTATCCTGAATGGAGTGCCAGCCGGGAGCGGAGATGTAGAAAATATTAAGAGGGTGGGGGAGGGCGACGAAGTCGCCCTCCCCCACCCTCTTAACCTCTCCACCGTATTTTATCACTATCTCAGCATCTTTTATATGCCTCAACGAAGAATCAACAACATTTACCCTTACCAAAATCCCTGTTAACAAAAGTACCAGGAGCATAAATCCCCCAGGGAATTAATA